>OZ244943.1:3842500-4112500 GCA_965222305.1 Reichenbachiella sp. | reverse complement strand
GTTAAAATTGCTTGTCCTTAAAAACAAGGATTCATGGAGCTAAGCGCACGTCATTTAGAAAAAAAATACAAGAGCCGAAAAGTCGTCAACGACATATCTGTCACAGTAGGCACAGGAGAGATCGTGGGACTACTAGGTCCCAATGGTGCCGGTAAGACCACATCATTTTATATGATAGTCGGCTTGATAAAACCTAATGCCGGGCACATATATCTGGATGATCAAGACATCACGGAGCTACCCATGTACAAGCGATCCAAGTTGGGTATTGGATATTTAGCTCAAGAGGCTTCTGTTTTCAGAAAGTTGTCTGTAGAAGAAAACATCCTAGCCGTCCTGGAAATGAAAAACATTCCCAAGAAGCAGCGTCAGGAAAAAGCCGAACAGCTCATGGAGGAGTTTAGTTTGACGAAAGTCCGAAAGAACCTGGGCCAGGCCCTCTCGGGAGGCGAGAGGAGACGAACCGAAATCGCAAGAGCCCTGGCGATCGATCCAAACTTCGTTTTACTTGATGAACCTTTCGCGGGTGTTGACCCGATAGCGGTGGAAGAAATTCAAACGATCGTAGCCCAGCTCAAAAACCGAAATATCGGGATTTTGATCACCGACCACAACGTACAAGAAACCTTATCGATCACCGACCGGGCCTATTTGATGTTTGAAGGGCGACTCCTCAAGCAGGGAACTGCAGAAGAACTCGCAGCAGACGAACAGGTACGAAAAGTATATCTTGGGCGTCACTTTGAGCTGAAACGTAAAATCTAGTATGGCGATATTCAATTCGATCATGACCTGGGTGATGAAAAAGCGCATTCATCAGATTGAGCTTTTTATGAAGCACCCGCATGAGGTTCAGACCGAAACCCTTTTCAAACTACTGGAGACCTCCAAAAAAACCGTATTTGGTAAGGAACACGATTTTGCCAATATCAAGACCGTAGAAGAGTTTGACAACAAAGTACCGACCCATACCTATGAGCAACTATACCCTTATATAGAAAGGCGACTCAAGGGCGAAGAAAAAGTCCTTTGGGGTTCGGACATCAAGTGGTTTGCCAAATCCTCGGGTACGACCAATGCTCGAAGCAAATTCATTCCTGTTTCACCTGAAGCTCTGGAAGATTGTCATTACAAAGGGGGCAAAGACCTTATTTCCATCTATGTAAACAACTACCCCGACTCCCGGATGTTTGACGGAAAGGGTCTGGCCATCGGTGGAAGCCACCATATTAATGAGTTTGATCAAAAAGCCAAGTCCTACTATGGTGACGTCAGTGCCGTACTGATGAAAAACCTTCCGTTTTGGGCGCAATTTCATCGGACGCCTTCTCTGGAAGTGGCCCTGATGGACAACTGGGAAGAAAAAATCGAAAAACTGGCAAAGGCGACTGCTGAAGAAAACGTAACCAGTATAGCCGGTGTCCCTACCTGGACGATCCTTCTCATCCAGCGGATCAACGAACTCAAAGGCACTCAAAACATTTTAGAAGTATGGCCCAATCTGGAAGTGTTCTTTCATGGCGCTGTGGCTTTCCATCCTTATCGATCACTTTTCCAGGAATTGATTCCTTCGGATCAAATGCGATATGTTGAAACTTACAACGCCTCAGAAGGGTTCTTCGGGATACAAGATCAGACTGACTCTGATGAGTTACTACTGATGCTAGACTATGGGATTTTCTACGAATTCATTTCTTACGAAGAAATTCACAAGGAAAACCCTAAAGT
Organism: Reichenbachiella sp.; assembly: GCA_965222305.1. Lineage (GTDB taxonomy): Bacteria > Bacteroidota > Bacteroidia > Cytophagales > Cyclobacteriaceae > Reichenbachiella. Next base: position 4,110,772 of record OZ244943.1, on the reverse strand, counting down.
GATTCAACTCGGCGATGTAGAGATCGGAAAGATCTACGCCATGATCATCAGCACCAACTCGGGACTTTGGCGATACAATATCGGGGATACGGTGAAGTTTACCTCCGAAAGCCCCTATCGAATCAAAATCGCCGGTCGCACCAAACACTTCATCAATGCTTTCGGCGAGGAACTGGTGGTAGAAAACGCCGAGACCGCCATTACCAAGGCTTGTGAACGAACGGGCGCCATGATTGACAATTTTACTGCTGCTCCGATCCACTTCTCCAGCGGTAAGGAGGGTGGGCACGAATGGGTGATCGAGTTTCAAAAGAAACCGGACAGCATCCATCGCTTTGCACAGATACTAGATGAAACACTGCGTGATGTCAACTCGGACTATGATTCCAAGCGCTTCAAAGACATGGCCTTGAAAATGCCCGTGATCCACACAGCTGAGCCGGGCACTTTCTACCAGTGGATGAAAAAACGCGGCAAGCTAGGTGGACAAAACAAAGTCCCTCGTCTGGCCAACAATCGGGAGTACATGGATGATATCCTGGAGATGATGGGGGTAAATGCTGCTGGGAAGGCTAGTTAGAAGCAGATTTCTCCATTAATTCGTTTAGCCTGTTTTCTTCCTGAGTCCATTCAATTGTTTTAATGTTTCGACTGACCATTTACTAAAAAGCCACCAGAATAAATTCTGGTTAAGAGTCAAATATCAAATGATTCTATTTCACCATTAGGAAATTCAATCACAATTAAGGAGACTACCATACTGCCCTACTTTTATTTGCATCGAAATCAGATAAATAAACATCACGATAATGATAGAATTAGCAGAAGATAACCTGGCTCAAATAGTAGCAGAAAATGACAAGGTCATGGTACAATTTGGAGCCAGCTGGTGTGGCAATTGTCGTATTACCAAGCCGACCTTTAAGAGACTGTCAGGTGAGAACAAGGGCATCACCTTCATCTATGTAGATGCAGAAAATCTACCCAAGTCACGAACGTTGGCACAAGTCAGCAACCTACCAACATTTGCGGGATTCAAAGGTGGGCAGCTCATCAAGCAGGTGCAGGGCAATAAAGGTGAAATCATAAATCAAGTGCTCGATGCGGTTACCCATAATTAAACACGTCGTCCAGTTCATCGAAGAAAACGATGAGGACTGGGTCAATGAGTCCATCGAACTGCTGGAGCATTTGGCTGAGGCTAAAGGCATGAAGGATGAAGAGCTGGATGTGATGGGCGAATTGCTTTCCAATCTGTACGGTTCACTGGAAGTAGCCAAGGAAATCAAAGGTGGCGTAAGTCAGAAGGATGCTCTAAATAATTTCATGAAACGGGTGACCGGGTCGATTGCATGATTGAATTACCCCTGGGAAGCAAAGCACTTAGCAGGGGTTATTTTTCTCATTAATTGATTTATGATCTAACGTATGTTCGAGAATAAACCATTCCATTAAGAAAAGAGGCTTCTTTCATGACCTCAAATCCTTGTGCCTGAACAAAGTGATCGTGATCCAACAACTCCCGGCTCTCGATTTGGGCAGCCCATCGGAAAAAGCTGTGCATCACTTTGAACAAGAGCTTTGAGTACGGCCCTTTCGCCTCACTGGAAAAATCGGACACGATTAACTTTCCTTTTGGCTTTAACAATCCCTGGACTTTAAGAAGCACCTCATTCAAATGAGGGTCTGAAAACAAATCGAGAAAGAAGGGGCAGAGGATCACATCATACTGCCCAATTGATTGGTATACTTCAAAACGCTGATGATGAAATTCAACTTCACATGAGCACTTTCTTTTTTTAGCTCTCTCTATCATTTTGGTGGAAGGTTCGACATAGTCTATCACCACATTATCTGCTGATATATGTTCCAGTAATCGACCCGTGCCTCCACCTAGGACCAGCACTCTATCTCCGTTTTGGATTTCCTTTAGGAAAGCAGTTTGAGAATTTAGGAGCACATTTCCAAAGACCAGCCTGGCCAGGAAGTCGTAGAGGGGAGCGATCAGGTCAAAATCGTTCAAAACCAAAAGATCAATCCGGGAATAAAAAACACAAAATCACCGATTATTCGATATCGTTCATTAGCCATGAAGTATTCACGAAAGTGAAAAACCATCCAAAGCACCAAGGTCATGATCAATAGCAGGATCTGAAACCAAAAAAAGGATTGAAACCAATAAGCACTAGTCAATTGCGCCAGGGCAAGCACCCCAAATATCCTCTGAATATGCGATTGCGTCTGACGCTCACCAAACCGAACTGCCCAGGACGATTGTCCATCCTCTACGTCTTTGACCACCTCATAATTGGATATGAGGAGCAGGTTGAGCAAGGCCAATGCAAAGAGCTGAAATAGGAACACACCAATCAATACCAGGCCTGACGCTCCCAATGATACCGGGCCAATGAATACACCGGTGGCATAAATCGAAGCAATAAAAACCTCTTTGATCAAAAGGACATTCAATCGCCAGGAAATGAAAAAATAAAAAGTGACCAGGACGATCATGATCAGACCATAAAACAGTGTCACCATAGGCAAGAACATCATGTTGGCCACACCCAGAAGTGTCAGGAATATCATCACCCTCAATATTGCCTTTCTGTGTTCGTAATGAAACTGGTGCCGCTTCATACTGGCACGTTGTTTCAGTTTTTGCGCATCAATCAGGTGATCAAAAGAATAAATCAGCCATATGGCCAGAAACAGCCCTAACGAAACTGAAAACGGCAACCGAACCCCGAACGCCTGCGCAATGCTGTTGGTCAACACTACTCCGCCCAAGGCTACATCCAGGGATAGGATGCGCAAGTATTCGAATAATTTGTTCAGAAAATCGATCAAAGTGTAGGGCCAGTATCTAAACTGAAAAATAAAAAAAAGGTTGAACACCTGAATGCTCAACCTTTAATATCATACTAGTAATAAATCTTATTGCTCGGCAGCAAGTGCTTCTGCACCTCCCACGATCTCGAGGATCTCTTTGGTAATAGCCGCCTGACGCGTTCTGTTGTAAGTCAGCTTCAGCTCTTTCAACAGTTCGCCTGCATTATCAGTCGCCTGATCCATGGCCGTCATTCGAGCTCCATGCTCAGAAGCATTGGACTCAAGAATTGCCTTATAAAACTGGATCTTCAAAGACTTGGGGATCATCTCCTGAACCACGTATTCTTTAGAGGGTTCGTAGATGTAGTCTACATCCTCAACCTCCTCAGCTTCGCTTGGGGCGATCGGTAAAAACTGCTCTACACGCAGAATCTGAGTGGCGACGTTTTTGAATTCATTGAATACAATCTCGACTTTATCGAACTCACCCTCAACAAACCCTTTCATCACCTGTTCCGCCGCTGCTCTAGCATTGTCAAAGCTCAGGTCATGAAACATTTCGTAATGATCATCGATTACCTCATACCCTCTCTTTTTGAAGTACTCATAAGACTTCTTACCTATCGGTAGGATGTGAAGATCACCTGTCTTCTTTTCGTATGAATACTTCTTCTCGATCAGTCTCACAGTTTCCTTAAACACGTTACTGTTGAAGGCACCACACAGACCTCTGTCAGACGATATCACCACCAAAAGCACCTTAGCCACTTCTCTCTCCTCACTATAAGGGTTTTCAGAAGCATCACCCAAGCTAGCAGACACATTCTGAAGAATGCTTGTCAACTTCTGAGAATAAGGTCTCATTTGAGTGATCCTGTCCTGAGCTCTTCTCAGCTTAGCCGCAGCCACCATTTTCATGGCACTGGTGATCTGCTGTGTACTCGTGACCGAGGTAATCCTGTTTTTTACTTCTTTTAGATTCGCCATGCGAAAATCTTAATTAGTTCTCAAATGTTGAAGCCACACGCTGAGCTACCTCTCCCACTTTGGAAGTAACCTCATCGTCAAATTTACCTGCAGCAAGCTGATCCAATACATCCTGATGCTGAGACTTCATGACACTGATAAATTCTTTCTGGAAATCTTTTGCTTTTTCTACTGGCACCTTATCGATAAAGCCCTTGGTAGAAGCGTAAATAGTCGCTACCTGCTCACCCACCGGAATCGGAGAATACTGAGCCTGCTTCAAGATTTCCTGGTTCTTTCTACCTCTATTGATTACCAAAGTGGTGGCGGCATCCAGATCAGAACCAAATTTGGCGAAAGCCTCTAGCTCTCTAAACTGTGCCTGATCCAGCTTCAATGTACCGGCAACTTTCTTCATCGATTTGATCTGAGCAGAACCTCCTACCCTTGATACCGAGATACCCACGTTGATCGCAGGACGGATACCTGAGTTGAATAGGTTTGTCTCGAGGAAAATCTGACCGTCGGTAATCGAGATCACGTTGGTAGGAATATAAGCCGAAACGTCACCCGCAGCAGTTTCGATGATTGGAAGGGCCGTCAACGATCCTCCTCCTCTAACCTTTCCTTTCAAAGATTCAGGAAGGTCATTCATTGCTCCAGCAATGTCATCGTTTTCGTTCAGCTTTGCGGCTCTTTCCAAAAGTCTTGAGTGAAGATAGAATACATCTCCAGGGTATGCTTCACGTCCCGGAGGTCTTCTCAGTAGAAGAGACACCTCACGATAAGCCACCGCTTGCTTAGACAAGTCATCATAGATCACCAAAGCAGGACGTCCTGTATCTCTGAAGTACTCGCCAATCGCAGCACCGGTAAATGGTGCAAAGAACTGCATCGGAGCAGGATCAGAAGCAGAAGCAGAAACGATAGTCGTATATGCCATCGCGCCACCCTTTTCAAGGGCACTAACGATACCGGCAACTGTAGAAGCCTTCTGTCCGATGGCTACATAGATACAGTATACAGGCTCACCCTTGTCATAAAATTCTTTTTGGTTTAGGATCGTGTCGATCGCTACGGCTGTCTTACCGGTCTGACGGTCACCGATGATAAGCTCTCGTTGTCCTCTACCGATTGGGATCATCGAGTCGATCGCTGTGATACCTGTCTGAAGTGGTTCGTTTACAGGCTGACGATAGATTACACCAGGGGCTTTTCTTTCTACAGGCATTTCGTAAAGGTCACCTTCGATAGCGCCCTTTCCGTCGATAGGATTACCCAATGTATCAACTACACGACCGACCATTCCGTCGCCCACGTTTACAGAGGCAATCTGCTTGGTTCTTTTTACCGTGTCACCTTCTTTGATTTCAGAAGACTCTCCTAAAAGAACGGCCCCTACGTTGTCTTCCTCAAGGTTCAAGACCATCGCCTTCAAACCATTTTCGAATTCCAACAGCTCACCTGACTGAGCTTCAGTCAATCCGTAGATACGAGCCACACCATCTCCCACCTGGAGTACTGTGCCTATTTCTTCGAGTTCTGCTTCTGTTCTAAAGTTTGAGAGTTGTTCTCTCAATATAGCTGATACTTCGTCTGGTCTTACATCTGCCATTTCAATATTATTTAAATTTTTGCGCCGCTGTAATTGGCTGTTTCTTAGTCTTGATTTAACTGCAATTTGATTTCTCTGAGCCTGCTGCTCACACTATCGTCGATCTGCTTGTCTCCTACACGAAGTACAAATCCACCGATCAGGTTTTCGTCAACCACTTCTTTGAGATCTACTTTTTTATCCCCTGTGATCGTTTTGAGCACTGCACCTAGATCTTTCTTAAGTGCTGCGGACAAAGGAGAAGCAGTGATCACCGTTGATTCCACAATTCCTTTTTCCACATTGTACTGATGCAAAAAGCTTTGGGCAATCTCGGGCAAATACATCTCCCTGTTTTTTCGGGTGACTATTTCAAAGAAGGAGTTGGTGATCTTGTGTACATTCTTCTCAAAAGCCTTTTTCAAAATGGACAACTTGTGGCCATGGTTGATAATGGGGTTTCTGAGCATTAGTACAAAGTCTCGATTGGACTCACAAATACCGGCAAACATCTCAATGTCCTTCACCACTTTCTCTAGGGCTTTCTTTTCTTTCGAAAGCTCCAAGAGAGATTTTGCGTACCGGGATGCTATTCTTGCTTCAGACATGAACTTAATTCACCTTTATTTCTTTGACAAAATCTTTGACCAAATCGTCCTTGGCCTTTTTGGTGCCCAGTTCCTTTCTCAATACCTTCTCGGCAATGTCAACAGAAAGTTCGGCAACCAATTTCTTCACATCCTTGAGTGCTGCATTTTTCTCAGACTGAATCACCGTCTTGGCATCTTCAATCATTTTCGCAGTGATCTTGGACGTCTCTTCTTTGGCGTCTTCTTTTATTTGATTGGCTACCTTGGTAGCATCTTTGAGCATCTTGTCCCGCTCCAGTCTCGCTTCCTGCAGAAGGTACTCGTTGTCCGCCTTGAGTTGATCAATTTCTTTTTTAGCATTTTCAGCAGCATCCAAAGAATCCTGGATAAAATGCTCTCGAGTACGCAATGCGTCTGATATGGGTCTCCATACGAAAGCTCGAAGAATAATTAGAACGATTAGAAAAATGATCAGCTGCCAGATGATCAGTCCTATGTCTGGGGTAACTAGTGCCACTGTATAATTTTTTTAAGTGAAATATCTTTTGATAAACCTGGCTATGTCACCTAATGTGAGCATAGCCAAGTTTTTTAGGATTAATTTCCTGATCCAGCCAATAGACCAACAACAACTGCAAAAAGTGCTGCACCTTCAATCAAGGCTGCTGCGATAATCATTGCTGTTTGGATTTTACCAGCTGCTTCGGGTTGTCTAGCGATACTTTCAGTAGCTCCTTTACCGATCAATCCGATACCAAGACCTGCTCCCAGTACTGCTATACCTGCTCCAATTGCTCCCATAATTCAAATTATTTATTTGTTTAAAATATATTTCTAATGATTAATGATGTTCCTCCACTGCCTGGCCAAAATAGAGCGCTGACAATAGGGTAAATACATATGCCTGTAGAATAGCCACAAACAACTCCAGCATATTCATGATGGTAGCAAATAGTGCTCCCACCACTCCGATCGTTACACTCTGGAATATAAAGGCTAAACTAATGATACTCAGGATCAAGATGTGCCCTGCCGTGATGTTCGCAAACAATCGAATCATCAACGAAAAAGGCTTGGTAAATATCCCGATGATCTCTACCGGCCAAAGTATTAGATACAATAAAATCTTTCCTGCCCATGGCATTGATTTGCCCAGTGGGTCAACGATGTGCAACCAATAGGTCTTTCTTCCTGAGAAAAGCGTAATCGACAAGGTGATTACGGCCAGTGTAAGGGTGACAGAAATATTACCCGTCAGGTTGGCCGCACCGGGAAGTAGTCCCAGCAGGTTTCCAAACCAGATGAAGAAAAATACGGTCAGAAGGAACGGCAGGAACCTCTCGTATTTTGGACCAATATTAGATTTAGCGATTTCATCTCTGATGAAAACAATAATTGGCTCAAAGAATGACTGAATCCCGGAAGGAGCTTTGCCCACATTTTTCTTGTAACCACGGGCCACTGAGAAAAATATCAACAACATCAATACCGCTGTGATCATCAGCATGGCCACATTTTTTGTAATAGACAGATCCAATGGGTGCTCATTGGTGATGTCGCCGGCCTCATTTTTGACTAAGGTTCCCTCTGCATCAGTCTTATAGATATGCTCATGGGCATTGAAGTAATAGTTTCCTTTGCTCTCCACTGCGTCATGTCCATGATGAAACTTGGACGACATAAAGACGTGCAGACCATTGTCCCATAAAATAATGGGTAACGAAATACTCACTGGGTGAACTTCCCCGTCATCACCCTTGAGGTCAAATAAATGCCAATCATGGGCATCCATTATGTGGTGATTGATTGTCTCAGTGGGATTAAACTTCTCCTCATCTGTAGAACCACCCGCGAAGGAAGAAGGGACAATTGAAAAAATGAAAAACAATACTAAAGCACTAAATTTCAACGCCTTATGAGCTTTCATTTCTTTGCTGTAATTCATCTGCTGTAATCTTGACTTGAATTTCGGCGCAAGTTACGTAATAAGGTAGTGATTTCAAACCCCAAAAATGACAAATAGACCATCACAAAATTCAGTGCAAATAGCATAAGGTTTTCTACCTTAAATAAATAAAACGCCAGAACGCTGAAAAGGGCAATTATCATCCTCAAAGTGGTGCCAGCCAAAAAAACCATGTGATCAGCCACGTCCAGGAGTTTTTTTAGGAAATTCATCAAAAAATGGATGCCTAGATAAAGTACCCAAAAACCTAGGATCACCCATACCAATGAGGGATGTAGAAAAGTTGCACTTGACAACTGCTGAAAAGCCAGCACGATCAACACCAGCACAAGGCTAAAGACAGTAATCGCAATCAGTTCTTTTTTCATTCGTCTTTGGGTAGTTTTCTTATCACATAAATCATTGAGGCGGTAATCCCAAGCAAAGATCCTATGATGGTAAACACGGAATTATCCATTCCCAGGTATTCGTCAAGCTTGATACCACCAAATACACCTAATAAAACAAAGGCCAGCATTTCGAATGCCAGCCCTGAAAATCTTATAAAGGAATTGGGGTTTTCGCTCACTGTGCTTTCATCAGTGGTTCTTTGCCCTCCCCGTCGCCAATTCTTATTTCTTTGATCGTCACACCCATTTTACAGCCACCGTTGAAAGTTGCGCCTGACTCTACGATCAATTTGTTGGTGATAATGTCTCCATGTATCACGGCTGAGGGCTTAAGTACGAGTTGCTCCGATACTTCTACTTTGCCTGTCACGTGGCCTGCTATCTCTGCATTCTGCGCCAGGATATTTCCTTCGATATGTGAGGAATGCCCACAGGCTGCCTTAGACTTGGTCTTCATATTCCCAATCACTTTGCCCTCCACACGAATGTTGCCATAAGTTTCGATATCACCATTGAGGACTGTGCCCTTACCGATGATATTACTTGAATTACTCAATTCTTCTGTTTCTTTCATGTCTTGATTCTTGGTGAACATAACTAATTCTTGTTGTTGTTAAAACCGGATGAATTCTTCCGGGTTGATCGGGTTGCCGTTGTACCACAGTTCGAAATGTAAATGTGGGCCGGAAGTGAGCTCTCCTGTATTTCCAATAATAGAGATTACTTCTCCAGCGGTCACAAAATTACCAACGTTTTTCAACAAATCCGAATTGTGCTTGTATATGGACATCAGGTTGCCCCTATGCTGGATGGCGATCACATTACCACTATCCTGTGTCCAGGAAGCCAAAACTACCGTGCCATCAGCCACTGCCTTGACCGGTTCGTCCTGCTTTGCTACAATATCTATGGCTAAATGGTCGGCCTGAGGATCGAATACATCTGAGATGATACCATCTACAGGTCTGAACAAATAAAAGTCCTGAAGCTCCTGAGAAAGACTAGAAGTCTCCAGGCTTATTTCCAGTCCTCCTGTTTCAAATTCTTTGCGAAACTGGGAGTCGATCGGGTTGATGTTTTCGGAGAGTACAATGTCGTTGATCTCGCTAGAACCAATGCTTCCCTCATTCTCTACTTCTACATACTCCGCATCACGCCCCGACATGATCATTTTGAAGTTGGTGATGAACTGATCCTTCTTTTCCACTTCCATTATAAGCGAATCAAGGCGTGACGACATATCTATCACTTCCTTATTTGCCTTGAGCTCTGCAAAGCGTGGGTCGAACCATTTTTCCAGGAGGGTAGTAGCCAGATAAAAGCTTATACCCATCATTACCACGAAAATGAGGAAGAATCCCAGGATGATCTTTGCGTAGGTAAAACTGTAGGTCGTCTTTTCGGCAAAGTTTTCTTCGTTTCTAACGATCATTAAATACTTGGTCGTTAGCCGGTTCGACAGGGTTCTTTTATTTTCCAAAGAGGTCTAATTATTTGGGGTAAAAATATATATTAATAGATATTTACACCCTGAATGTTGTATTAATTGCTTTTGGATGAGCGTTTGCGATAAAACGAGACGTATGAAGGGACTGATATGGGTGTCGCTGGTGGTGACTGGGTTGTTGTATTCGTGCGCACCGGAGCGCAATACCGTTTTTAGCAAAAGCTATCACAACACCACCGCAAGGTACAATGCCTACTTCTATGCCAAGGAAGACATCAAAGCCGTAGAGGCTAGCATCCTGGATAGCTACGAGTGGAATTACAATCTCACATTACCCGTTTTCGCACCTTTTGATTCTACCACCGCCCAATCCCATCAAGATCAGCTCAACCATTGCATAGAAAAGGCCTCACTGGCGATTACCTATCACAAGGGCTCCAACTGGGAGGATGACTCATACGTGCTTGTCGGAAAAGCACGCATGTACAGTGTGGACTTTGTCAATGCTATTGAGACGTTCAAATATGTAAATACCAAAGGAAAAGATGACAATGCCCGTCATGAGGCACTGGTCAATCTCATGAGGACTTTCATAGAATACGATGAACTCAACAATGCGGAGGCCGTATCCGACTATCTTAAGAACGAAAAGCTTAACAAGCAGAACTTAAAAGACCTGTACCTGACGCGTGGCTATCTCTATCAAGTGCGCGACGATGAAAACTATATGGTACAAAACCTGATCCAGGCTGAACCACTGATCTCCAACTTCAACGAACGTGCCCGCATCAATTTTATCATCGGGCAGGTCTACCAAAACCTGGGTTTTGATGGAGAGGCATACAAATACTATCGCAATACCCTGAAAAACAATCCGGAGTACGAGCTGTCATTTTATACCAAATTGAATATGGCACAGGTGACGCAGCTATCACAAACCAACGACATCAAGAAAATCAGAAAGTACTTCAGAAAACTGCTCAAGGATCGAAAAAACGAAGAATTCAAAGACAAGATCTACTACGAGATGGCGCAGTTTGAGGTGCGTAATGGCAACCTGAGACTGGGTATGGATTATTACAACCAGTCCATCCAATCGAGCGTGAGCAACAAAAGGCAGAAAGCTCACTCCTACTGGGAGCTGGGCAAAATATACTACGACAGCCTGGCTGAATACAAGACCGCCAAACTCTACTATGACAGTACCATGAGTGTGCTGCCCAAGGACGAATTAGAATATGATGCCATCCAGGCACGGCAGGAAATCCTGGCCAACTTCGTGGAGCAGTTGGACGTCATCAACAAAAACGACAGCTTGCTCAATCTGGTAGCCCTGGATCAGGACTCACTGGATGCCTTCCTCAATGCATACATTGCCAAAGAAGAAGCGGCAGAAAAAGCGCGGCGTGAAGAAGCCAAAAAACTGGAGCGACAGCAGGCCGCAGCAGCCAACGCCATGTTCTTTGATGATAGTGAGGAGATCACCTTTGGAGCCAATAACATCCAGGGCGAGGTATGGTACTTCTACAATCAAGCGGCCATATCTAAAGGGAAAATGGCTTTCAGATCGCAATGGGGCGAACGTAAACTGGAGGACAACTGGCGCCTGCTTAGTAAGGCCCCGGATAACCTTAGTGATGAAGAAGGTCTGGATGAAGAAGCCGATCGATCTTCGGATCCCGGCTCAGAGGAAGAAGAAGAGGAGTTTAAAATTGACAAGTCCGAACTCATGGCAGGCCTACCTACCACCGCCGAAGAACAGCAAGTACTCAAGGACGAGATCGAAATAGCCATGTACAAGCTGGGCAACATCTACTACTTTGATCTGGAGGAAAAAGAGAACTCAGTCGAGACGTTTGAAACATTCCTGGTCCGCTTTCCAGAGTCGGAATACCGACACGAGGTAATGTATCAGCTATACTTGATCCTGGCTTCTATGGATCAAAAGAGCAAGTCTGACTACTACAAGAACCTGGTGCTAGAGGAAGCGCCCAACAGTCTCTATGGCAAATTGATCATCAATCCAAATTATCGTGAAGACTCGCGTATAGAAAGCGAACGATTGCAAAAGCTATACGCTCGTGCTTATCAGATGTATCAGGATGGTCAATACGAAGAAGCGATGGCGCTTGCCGAAGAGGGTCTAAGGCTCTATCCCGACAATGATTTCGTAGATAATATGGAGCTTCTCAAAATCCTCATCGAAGGAAAGTCCGGCTCCATCTACCGATATGAGTCACAGCTCAATGGTTTTCTCGTTACCTATTCAGAAAGCGAATTGGTTCCCTATGTACAGGAGTTGGTCACGGCATCCGAGGAATACCAAAGAAACCTGGTCAACAGCTCACGAGCCAGATACAGCATCAATTTTGACCAAACACATTTCTTTGTCTTTTTGTACGAAACAGATCCTATGCTTGCACAAGAGCTGCCTGCATACTTTAGAGAATTGTTGAATGGAGATTCCGACCTGGAAATCGGCGCGCTCGTGCTGGACATGCAGTACTCGATGATTCTGATCACATCGTTTGAAGACAAAAAGTCCGCGATTGCTTTTCATAAGAAAATAGAAGAGGAAGATCCGGCAGAAAAAATCAACAAGAGTGGTAAATTCTATAATTTCGTAATATCCGAAGAGAATTTTAACTCTTTTTATCAAACCAAAGAACTAGATACTTATCTCAACTTTTTTAGGAAAAATTATCCCGTTGAATGAACAGGTATAAAAAAATCATCATCGCGATATGGATCATCGTTATCGCTGGCCTCTTATCGGTCTTCACACTTTTTTTTAGCATTAGGGTTGATGCTTTTGGACTATTTGGAGGTCTACCAAGCTATAGAAGCCTAGAACGGCCCGATCCGGAGCTTTCCTCAGAACTCTACTCAGCCGATGGCATTTCTTTGGGAAAGTATTTTCGAAAAAACAGAACCCAGGTTTCATACAACGAGCTATCCCAGGATCTCATCACCACCTTACTGGTCACGGAAGACATCCGATTTACTGAGCATTCGGGTATTGACCTCAAGGGTCTGCTCAGGGCGATGCAAGGCTATCTCACGTTCACCAACCGAGGTGGAGGTAGTACCATCACCATGCAATTAGCTGAAAACCTATACAGTACATCGACAGCCAACAAAGGGAGTCTCTATAAGTATCGTGCCATCGGCCAGTTGATCACTAAACTCAAGGAATGGATCATCGCGGTGCAGCTGGAGGCCAATTATACCAAAGAAGAAATCATGGCCATGTACCTCAACACCATTGAGTACGGAGCCAACGCTTATGGTATTAAAGTCGCTGCGCAAACCTTCTTTAACAAACTCCCGTCAGAGTTGAACTACAAAGAATCTGCGGTGATCGTTGGGCTGATCAATAAGCCCACCGCCTATAATCCTGTGCTTAACCCGGAGCGGGCACTAGGGAAGAGAACTGAAATCCTCTATAACCTATTCAAGTATGGAAAGATAGATTCCGTCGCATTCGACAGTTTGACTGTTTCAGATTTTGATCTTCAATACAAGGTAGCTAATCAGAACCAGGGTCCTGCAACATACTTCCGGTCTGTAATCAGAAACTATTTGATGGCCTGGTGCAGGGAAAACGACTATGACCTGTTTGCAGACGGGCTAAAAATCTACACAACCATTGACAGTAGATTACAGCAATACGCCGAAATGGCCATGGCTGAGCAAATGGACACGCTCCAGCAGGTTTTCATCGAGCATCTCGAAGGTGACGCGCCATGGATCGATACAGATGGTAATGAAATTTTAGACTTTGTTGATAACGCCATTAAAAGAACGCCAGAGTATAGAAGGTTGAAAAACAAATATGGTGAAGAATCAGATTCTCTGGACTACTATCTTAATCTCCCAAAGAAGATGACTGTTTTTAGCTGGGGTGGGGAAATCGACACTACTTTCAGTCTTATAGATTCGCTCAAGTATTACAAGCATTTCTTGCAGGCAGGTTTCATGGCCATGGATCCGCATACCGGCCATATCAAGGCCTGGGTCGGTGGCATTGACCATAAGTACTTTAAGTACGACCATGTACAGCAGAGTAAGAGGCAACCGGGATCTACCTTTAAACCTTTTGTATATACTGCGGCTATCGATGCCGGGTATAGTCCTTGCCTTACCGAAGTAGACGCTCCTATAGCCTGGAAATATGACCCAGACGAAGACCCATGGGTACCGCAAAATGCCAACGGCAAGTACACCGGAGAGCGTATGACCATTCGTCGTGCGATGGCAAGCTCCGTAAACACCATTACCGCTCGAGTCATGCAAACCATTTCGCCCCAAACTGTTGTCGATATGGCACATACTGTTGGGATAGAAAGTGATCTCGCTGCTGTTCCTACTTTATGTCTTGGCGTCAGTGATGTTTCCCTGTTTGAATTGGTGGGGGCCTATTCCACTTTTGTAAATCAAGGCATTTGGACCAGGCCATTTTATATTACCCGGATTGAGGACAAGAACGGAGTAGTGATAGAAGATTTCATTCCTCAACGCCGTGAAGCTTTGAGCGAAAAAACAGCCTATCTGATGATCCATATGCTGAAAGGAGCTATGGAGGAAAGAGGAGGTTCTGCGCATGCGCTGGACTATCGATTGAAAAAAGACAATGAAATAGGGGCTAAGACCGGCACGACTCAAAATGCCTCTGATGGATGGTATATGGGCGTAACCGAGGATCTAGTAGCCGGCGCATGGGTCGGAGGTGATGATCGAAGTATTCACTTCAAGCATTGGGCGCTGGGGCAGGGAGGTAGAACTGCTCGGCCCATTTGGCAAAATTTTATGCTGAAAGTATACGCTGATCCTTTGACTGGAATTACAAAAAAGCCATTCAGACGTCCGACGGTTCCATTAGGTGTAGAGCTGGATTGTGACCTGCACAATCAACAGTCACCACTTGATACGGATACCTTGGATTTAGACCTTAAGGTGACCGACGATATGCTCAATGACCTGAATTTCTAGTGAAAATTGCCTGTATCAGACATTCTTAAGGAGCAAATAGCTCAAATCCCCCAGGATCCGGGGGTCTACAAATATTACAACAAATCAAATGTCCTCGTCTATGTAGGCAAGGCGAAGAACCTCAAGAAACGGGTTTCCAGCTACTTCAATATGGGAACCACCCTAAGTCTAAAAACAAGAAAGCTTGTTTCAGAAATCAGCAGTATTGATTATTTGGTCGTGAATACGGAATTCGATGCGCTCCTGCTCGAAAACAACCTGATCAAAGAAAACCAGCCAAAGTACAACATCCTACTCAAAGACGACAAGAGCTTTCCTTTCATATGCATTTCAGACGAGCGTTTTCCAAAAATATTTAGCACCCGCAGACATGAGCTCAACGAAGGAGAATATTTCGGTCCCTTCAGCAGTGTCAAGTCTCTAAACAATGTACTGACGCTTCTCAGAAAGCTCTATAAAATCCGAACATGCACGCTCAACCTTAGTCAAAAAAATATTGATGCTCGAAAATTTAAGGTCTGCTTAGAATACCACATCAAGAATTGTCTTGGCCCCTGCGAAAACCTTCAGTCTGAAACAGAATACATGCAGGACATCCAGCAAGCCCGCCATATCCTCAAAGGGAATCTAAAAACCGTTTCTGATTTCTTTAAGTCCGGAATGAAACAAGCCTCCGAACAGCTCGACTTTGAAAGAGCCCAGGAATTTAAGGAGAAGTTGGACTTGCTAGAGAAATTTCAAAGTAGGACGGTGATCGTCAACAAAAAATTCCATAATGTCGATGTACTCACTACCTCTCTTGATAAGGACCATGTTTATATTAACTACACACAGGTAAAAGACGGATTTATCAATATATCCGAGTCTTATCGTTTGAAAAATGCGCTAGAAAACATTGAAGATCTTCTTCCCACCTTTTTACACGACCTTAAAGGAAAGTTCGACAGCCAGTCAAAAATATTGTTGACCAATCAGGCATTCGACTCATGGGATGAGCACTTGGACGTCTCCATTCCCGTCCGTGGCCCAAAGAAGGATTTGGTCAACCTATCATTGAAAAATGTTTTGCAGTTCAAAAAAGAGCATCTGTCGAAAACTCAATCGGCCGTACCCAGAGAGACCCGCATCCTTAAACAACTCCAGGAGGATCTAAAACTAAATGAACTTCCCAAAATCATCGAGTGTTTCGATAACTCAAACATTCAGGGGACAAATCCTGTCGCCTCCATGGTTTGCTTTAAAAACGGGCGACCCTCAAAAAAAGACTACCGCCATTTTAAAATCAAAACTGTAGAGGGTCCTGACGACTTTAAGTCAATGAATGAAATTGTCTCCCGTAGATACAAACGACAAGTCGAAGAGTCAAAGCCATTGCCTCAGTTGGTGATTGTAGATGGCGGCAAAGGACAGCTAAGCTCTGCAGTAGCTGCATTAAAAGACCTGGGGTTGTATGGCAAGATACCTATCGTAGGAATTGCCAAAAAGCTCGAAGAGATCTATTATCCGGAAGATTCGATACCTGTACATATCAGCAAAAAATCAGAGTCTCTCAAGCTAATACAGCAACTCCGTGACGAAGCCCATCGGTTTGCAATCACCTTTCACAGAAACCTCAGGAGCAAGGGTCAAACGAAAAGTGAATTGGACGAAATACAAGGGATTGGCCCTCAAACCAAAAGCATATTGCTCAAGGAATTTAAGTCTGTAAAGAAAGTCAAAGAAGCCGGCCTTGAGCAACTAGAAGCATTAATTGGCAAATCAAAAGCCAAAAAAGTCATAGAGTACCTACAAAAAAAGGGGGCCTAGCCCCCTTCAAATCTTAAATAATATTTTCAGCGATTAGAACTCCCAAAGTTCGTTCTCAAAATCGATCATTTCGTACTCCAGTCTCTTAGAAGCAATGATACCATCTCTTCTCGACTTAGTGTAAATGTCGACAATCCTGTTATCTCCAGGGTTAGCGATCTTAGTCAGCGTCGAGCTAAACAATCTGAGATCAAACGCATCTGCCATGTTTTTGTGTTCAGAGCTATTCTGTGCATTGTACCAAATAGCCTCCTCTGGCATGCTACGGAAAAGTGCTACTAAGTCCTTGTACTTAAACGAAGCCAACGGCTTTTCAAACATCGCTGGGTTTTTGTCGGCAGGCAAGTAAATAGAAATCGCCTGAATGTCATAATACATTCTTGATCTCATCCTATCAAAGAAAACCTCTTCCTTGACCTCTGCGATTGAAAAATCCCTTGTAGCGTATTCGTTACTAATCGGAATAGCCTCTTCCTCCTCTTCGTCTCCTCCAAAAGAGTCATCTCCACCGAAAAAATCATCTTCGTCATCGGCACCAAAACCCATCGCTATTTCTTCTTCTGTGAGTCCTCCTCCTTCTTCTTCCAGTTTAAGGTTTTCCAAAAACGTCTCTTTGGACATCCTTGTATTCACTGAATCATTGGTATAAGGAAAAAGCAAACCAGCCTTTACCGCTTTTATTATGATCGTAGAAAGCTCACCATTTCTGGAAAAGAAAGGAGCATTCTGCTTTTCATTCATGTCAATTCTGCGCCATACTACCTTTTTAAACATCTTGTATGACTCATGCACCGGATATACCGAATCCGGATTATAGCCATCCGAACTCTCCTGAGCCACCAAACTCGTCGATAATCCGGATAAAAGGACAATAAGGCTTAACACATAACCAAATTTCTTCATAACCTAATTGTTTAATTAATTCTGATATTCACAATTCGAGGGCCATAGTTAGGGAAATCCTCTATCTCACCCTTGAAATTTCTTCTTTGTACTTTTTTCACCTCGATCACGATTGCGTCACCTGATCGGGCTTGGCCTGCAAAAGCCGAAAGATTAACATCCGGACCTTTTGGTCTCAGACTCTTCACGGCACGTCCTGACCGTACCAAAGTGATTTCCGATTCAGCAACCCTGAACTTAGCATCCTTTGGCAAAAACTGAGCAAAACTCTCATCAGGTACAGCTTGGATTTTTATAGATCTTGGAGCAGTCTTAACACCACGCTTCATGTCTACCTCTCTACCACCACTGTACACTTTGATTTCAGGTTTTGGAATTCTCTTCACTTTAAAATCCTGAGCATCAATGAGATTACCATTACTAGACACGCTCAAAGTAACTTTCGCTGACTTAGGAATGATCGTAACTTCACCCTTGTTTGCTCCTTTGATACTTTGTCCCCCTTTCGTACTGAATGACGGATTGTATGCTGTACCCAATGCAGGCACCTGAACGTTCAATTCATTTCCACAGTTCAGATATAAGGCCTGA
The DNA here is from genome assembly GCA_965222305.1 of Reichenbachiella sp. GTDB lineage: Bacteria > Bacteroidota > Bacteroidia > Cytophagales > Cyclobacteriaceae > Reichenbachiella. The sequence continues at coordinate 4,092,699 of OZ244943.1, read as the reverse complement.
ACCGAAGCAGACTGAATCTGCATCACAGGTTTTTGTACTATGTACTCAATGGTATCAATAAATGTAGTATCGGCCTTACCCGGCTGTTTAAGTGTAATTTCACCTATGTAAGATTTACTGGCGTTTCCACTTTTGTCATAGTTTCCAGCTGTCGCAGGGATTACTACCTTACCGAAACCACCCTCCACATTAATGTCCTTTCCGTTTACTTTCATCGTAGGCTGCACCGCCGAAGAAGAAGCTGTGATAAACATATCAGCAATGTAATTGGTACCAGCAGCCACATACTTGGACTCTGGTTTTACCATCAAGAAAATATTGTCGAATTTCAAGTCAGCAGCACCAACTTCTGCAGCCAATACCTCTAGCGCCTTGGTCTCTTCGATCAGCACATCAGACTGTAATTGACTTAGGGTAGCAATAGCACCTACCATCGGAGTATTATGACCAAAATTAAGTTCTGCGAACGGCATATTGCTGTGATTTGGATCATTGGCAAAAACAGAAATCTCACTGGCATCTTTGGCAATATTCTTTATCTCATCCGCACCAAGGCCTGTAGTCTCGCGTAAAAATGCAGAATATGCATTTAAGTTATCTCTTAAAACTTCTCCTTCACCTTCATTAACGAACATGGCAGAGGGTGTATCAATATCTGTTTTTCCTTTTACGTGGCCCATTTCATCCACCCCTCCACTTCGCTTAATCAATTCTTCTTTGTAGACATTGAGTTCAGCTATGATCTTCTGACTAGCTTGACGAACCGCCTTAGCCTTATCCAAGACCGCTACATCCTTTTCTCTATTTCCTCCTTCATCAACTACTTTTTGGATTGCATCAACTTTATTCTGGTTTTCAGCTCCATTCTCTTCGTTTGTCACCTCAAAAGTTTCATTGATCAAAATGAACTTTTCAAGGACACTGCTACTAACGTTCAATGCAAGTAGTGCTGTCAGGACGAGGTACATCATCCCGATCATCCTCTGTCTAGGGGTTTCTTTTCCTCCAGCCATGTGTTTTGTCTTTTAGGTTAACTAATTGATTACGCGTTTCCTCCGCTATTTCCACCACCTCTCATGGCAGCAAGCATATTTCCATATATGCTATTGAGCGAAGTAATATTGGTATTAAGCTTAGTCATGCCAGATCTGAAGTTTTCAGTATCCTTGGCAGCCTCGGCCATACCTTCCATTGCAGTAGTCACGTTAGCATAGAACTTATTCATAGCTTTCACATGGCTATTGGCATCTTTTAGTTCCATCTCATATACTGCATTCAGTGCACCCAAATTCTTTGTTACATTCTGTACTTGCTGATGATACTTACCGGTATCTTCAGAAGCACTCGCCATTCCTGCAAGAGATTGCGCTGTAGTAGCGTAAGATTTGTTCATATCTACCAATGACTTAGAAGCAGATTTCACATTATTAGCGTACTCATTGGTAGCTACAGCCGCATCACTAAGGTTTGACATTTTCTTAGCTGATTCAGCCATATTTCTCATTCCATCACCTAAACTCTTAATCAAATCAGGCCCGACCTTGGCCTCAGCCAACATCTTATCCATTTGCTGAGAAGCTCCTCCTTGTGGTGCAGCAGCAGCCACTCTTGGTTGTGCTTTTGGGCCATCATAGTCATCAGCCAATTCTGGATATACTTTAGACCAATCCAACTCAGCATGCTTGGGCTCAAAGGCACTTAAAAAGAATATAACAGCCTCCGTAGTAAGACCAATCATCAACATCTCATTCGCACCCGCAAGGTGAAGGATTTTAAACATTGCTCCAATGATGACCACTGCGGCACCGATACCATAAACTTTAGGCATAATGGTGGTGAACACCAATTCTTTAAAACTACCTTTATTAGCACTCATATTATTTAAGATTTTAGGTTATTAATTCTTGTTTCAGTTTAATTAAAATTCAGCTCCACTAGACCTTCCCAAATGGGTCATAGCACATCGAAAACCGATAGAAGCTCTAGATGAATCTTTGTATTCAAATGTTCTGGTTCCTGTTTCCAGGTAATAAGCAATATCTTTCCATGACCCTCCTCGGATCACTTTCTTAGGTTCGTCCTGATCAAAATAGGTAGGATTTAAATCCCAAACTAATGGCATAGAAGAAGGATTGAAAGCATCTTCGCACCACTCAGCCACATTGCCAGACATTTCATAAAGACCATAATCATTAGCAAAAAACGTCGCAACTGGAGCGGTGTAGGCAAATCCATCATCAAAGTAGTTTCCTCGACCCGGCTTGAAGTTGGCCAGAAGACATCCTTTTTGGTTTCTAATATAAGGACTACCCCATGGGTACTTATTCATGTCACGACCACCGCGAGCAGCATACTCCCACTCTGCTTCTGATGGCAATCTGAAATTTGGCATTGGGAAAAGTCCTCTATCCGCTCGGTACTGATTTAGGTGATCTGTTCTCCATTCGCAGAAATACTTGGCAGCCTCCCAGTCAACGCCAACTACAGGGTAGTTGTCAAACGCGGGATGTGACCAATAGTAAACCATCAAAGGATCACCCATATGATGAGTAAAGTCTCTAACCCAAACCGTAGAATCAGGAATTAAATCCTCAAGCACAAATCCCTCAGGAAGTTCCACCTCTGATCCTTCGGTAATATCCTCTACAAATTGTCGGTATTCGTTGTTGGTGATTTCGGTATCATCCATATAAAAAGGGCCGATTGTCACCTGCTTGTTAAAGTTGATCTGCGTAGCAGCAACATCCTCGTCAGCCTGTCCCATATGGAAAGTTCCCGGAGGAATGGCGACCATACCAAACGGCCTCACCATTTCGAAACCCTCTCGTCCCATTGCGCCTACCAAATCACCATGATCGTCATAGGCATCACCTCCTCCACCGAAGATGTTTAGCAAGCTGCAACCCTGAAGACCAAGAATAAAAATGGAGACAAGGAGAAAGGATAATATCTTGTCAACACTAAATTTATTCATAACACTAAATTTATAATATTCATACTTTAACATAACCAAACCACACAATAAATATTGCATAGTTCAAGCCATAAATATAGTGTATCCAATGAAAGTTCCATGGTTTCTTATACAGAAAATTGACTTTCTTGAATACAAACGGTCGATCTATGGCCTGATGCACGTGAAGTTAAACATTAATTGGCCTAAAACCTGAACCTCGGAGTTCGTATTATTTTCTTATTACCGGACTCAAACTTGGGCAGATTGTACCGGATATAAAACTCATGAGATGTTGCCGACTTAACTTCCTGGTCGTTAATGATGTAATCAAAAGAATAGCCCAGCGAGAGCGAGTTGTTGTCAAAAAAGGAGTAACCAAGTATAAATACCATAGATTCTGAATATCGATAAGAAAGCCCTCCCCAAAGTTTGCCCGAATAAGTGACCAATCCACCTACATTGATAGCATATGAGTTAATGTCTGACTGTATCAACACGCTTGGACTCAAACTCAGTTTGTAATTCAACACATATTCAAACTCACCATAAATATTATACAGTATTTGCCGAGGAATCGCTGCTCCATTGTCCTCTCTCAGTCCGTAGCTAATGGTAGGCATAAGAAGATGATGGGCTCCGACGCCCACAATGAAATTTTCTGTAGAATAAGAAACTCCCGCATCCAGATCGAAATTAAATTCGGACTCCTTGGTTTGGAGATTGACCGGATCATTGGGGTTGACCACTACGATCTCCCCAAAGTTCAAAATGGAATTGTTGATCACTGGTCTCAGTCCAACGCTCAGGGTGCCTCTTGGAAAATCAAAATGATGGGAAACCGGCAGCTGAATCTGTATGCTTTCAGAGGGGCCAAGCCTGTCGTACAGTATCGTTCCTCCTACACCAAAGGTTGTATTGAATAGGGCGACGGGCATCGAGTAATTGAGAAACTGAGTCGATGGAGCTCCGCCTGATTGATCGAATGATCCGTCGTATCCTACCCATTGGGACCTGCTCAATGCATAAATACTCGCCGTACCATCAATGGCAGTCAATGAAGGTGTCCAATAAGATACATTGAACATGTATTGGCTGAATTGGGGATCTTGCTGAGATTTAGCTAGATAAAACTGTGCAAGAAGTATGAATAAAAATAGTACCCTACGCATAGACCGAAAGTAATTTCTCAGTTGGCTAAAGCCATTACCGCAAAATAGCAATTAATCAGTTATTCTATACGAAATGGGTTCCTGATCAGATGTCAGGAAATTCCATTTGCTTTCTTAATATATAGCTCCAGGGCACCTGTCATGGATGGGGCATTGGGTAGAGGTGCTTCTATATCCAGAATCAAGTCAGCATCTTTTACAGCCTTAGATGTGGTAGGGCCGAATGCAGCAATCCTGGTATTGTTTTGCACAAAGTCAGGAAAATTAACCATCAATGAATTGATGCCTGATGGACTGAAAAATGCGATCACGTCATACTTGATGTCCGCCAAATCAGACAGGTCACTTGCTACGGTTCTATATATTATGGCCTCAGAATATTCGTATCCATTGTCTTCCAAAAACTTAGGAATGTCGTCTTTACGAATATCCGAGCAAGGGAAAATGTACTTTTCGTTTTTGTGTTTCTTAAGTACTTCAATCAGGTCAGCAGCTGTTCTGGATCCTGTGAATATCTTTCTTTTTCTGATGACAATATATTTCTGCAAGTAATTAGCAGTTTGCTCAGAGATACAGAAATACTTCATATCCGAAGGAATCTCCACCTTGTTTTCCGTTGCCAATCTGAAGAAGTGATCAACAGCATTTCTACTGGTAAAGATTACCGCCGAATGGCTTAAGATATCAACCTTCTGCTTTCTAAATTCCTTTGCATCGACTGGGTCGATTTGAATAAAAGGACGAAAATCAACTTTGATATTGTACTTATCCGCAAGTACAAAGTAGGGAGATTTTTCATCGGCAGGCTTAGGCTGGGACACCAAAATACTGGAAACTTTCTTTAGCCTGGCCTTATCTTCAATCAATAACTCTTCGCTCATTCCTAGAACCTTTTTGAAGCTTGTCTTTTATTTAACGAGAAACTTTAAGAAAAAAACTAGTGGGATTAATTCTGTGCTGCAAAGGTATGGAATAATGTGGAGTTTTTGAAAATTAGACTCACTATTTAATGCAAACGAAACTACGGATAGTCTAATAATCAATAGGATAGAGAGCAACACCACCATTATCGTCCCAAATTGGTCCGACCAGCTATTCTGCGAGACGGCATTACCCAAGCTCGCAATATAAACCAGCATTGAATAGAAGAGCGAAAGGCGCAGATAGCTGTAATAGTGAACCTGAGCATGCTTCGTTATTCTGAAAAGTATGGAAATCAAGTTGATCAGGGGGTATTTTAAAACCATCAGCGTAAAAGCGATTCCGGCCATAATCAACCCAAAGGTGAACTGAGAAAAATCGAAGGCCCAATACCATTGCTGGTCATATACCGATCCGGACAGGTAAACCCAATTGATCGCTGAGCCTCCCACAAAAGCAGCATATAGAAAAATGACACTCAGATTCTCCACGGAAAATAATGCATAAGAAGGGATGAGTTCAAATCTCTGCCGGGGGCTAAACATGTGATAAAGATCAAAGTACTCCTTGAATACCCTCCCGTTGGAGGTTTTGAGCAGTACAACCAAAATAAGGATCACAAGCGTGACAAGTATAAATTGATCACTGACTCTCCCGATATTCCTTGCCTCGTTGATAGTCTTGATGCTTCCATGCTCACCTGAGCTGCCTGGCAAAGACACTATTTCTGTTCTTACCTCTCTCAGTCTGAGCTCAGGAGCATATAAAGAAAAAGTGAGCAGATCAGTACCCGCCCAGTGTCCCAAACTGTCTACCTGAATGATCTTTTCTTCTCCAGCCACAACGGATGAAAAGAGCTTGGAATTAATGTACAAATAGGAATCCGAGGGGGTGAGCAATCTCAAGCTAAACTCTGAATATTTTTGAACACTGAGGTCAAAATACAGAACGTCTACCAGGGTCTCGTCAAGCAGGGGCTCCAGCTGCTGACTGCTTTGGTTATAGTGCTGCCACCCCAATTTAAGATCTTCTATTACCTGATACTCCTGAGCTCTAGACGGAGATATCCATAAAATAATTAGAATGATTAAGGCGTACCCCTTGTGCATTTATTCTTCCACTATATGGCCTCCGAGTTTGATCTTTAGCAACTCAAGCAAAAAGCTAATGAACAAAGCAAAGCCGGAAATGATGAGCAATAGGGTAGTATTCCCTAAATTAGAATAGGTGATGACAAACGCGATCACGAGCACATTGATCATACTCAATACGATCACTACCAGAAAATGACTCAACCCCAGGTCAGTTAAATAGTGGTGAATGTGCTTTCTGTCCGGCATGAAAGGTGACACTCCATTGTACACTCGAATGGCAAATACCCTAAGCGTATCGAAGATAGGAACAAACAGAATCCCCAACGAAAGAGCCGGTGCTGAACTCACAGTTTTCAACTCGATAAAGTGTATGGCCAAAATGGATATTATAAAGCCACTGACAAGTGCTCCCGTATCTCCCATAAATACCTTGGCTTTGAATAGGTTGTATCGTAAAAACCCCAGCATTGCACCCGATAAAGCAAATGAAACATACGCATAGCTATCCTCGGCATTGAGATAAAAGTAGGCCCCAAATGTCATACTGATGATAATGACCACTGTGCCGGCCAATCCATTGACACCATCGATTAGGTTTAACGCATTGGTAATGCACAGAATCACCAAAAAGGTGAAGGCATAGCTAAGCCCGATATCCAGATCATAAATCCCAAATAGACCCTGAAAACTCGTAATGCGGATATCGGCATAAAACAACACAATCCCTGCTGCCAGAACCTGTACAAAAAACTTTTTGAAAACAGACACCCCGTTGATGTCATCCTTAACTCCTACAAAAAAGATAATAAGGCTCCCCGCCAGAAGCTGCTGAATCCCAATCGACATTTGGCCAAAAATTGCAACACCTGTCATGAATCCGGCAAAGATTGCAAGCCCACCTAGCTGTGGTGTATCGGAGCGGTGAGCCTTACGATAGTCAGGTTGATCAAGAATCCGCTTGCTATGTGCTACACTGATGATGGTGGGGATGGAAAACATCGAGACGAGCATCGACCAAAAGAAAATGAGTAGGGACTCTATCATAGGGGATTTTTCAGATGAAGCCCAAATTAAGCTAAATAAAAGGTGGTTTTCAAAATATTGCAGTATATCCAAAGTGGATTTTGGAGGAATCAAATGAAAAACGCTCACCCTTTCTTTTCCCAAGCCCATATAAAACCTGAAATATTCCGCCAGCCGTATTCATCTGCATACCAATTCCTAATCCTGAAGCTCGATCATCGTACGAACCTGAGAGAATTTCATAAGACAAAAACCCCTGATCAAAAAACGTAACTAAATAGGACTCTTCGTCTATGAAAAACCGCCACTCTGCCCGACCCACAGCATATTGGGAGGCAAAAAACTCTCCCTCATTGAAACCCCTTATAGACCTCAGGCCTCCAAGTCTGTAGAGGTCATTCAAATAGAGATACTCATTGACCAGCATGCCCCCTTGCAGATTTATGTAAAAGACAGATCGTCGACTGAGGGACTTATATATATCGAAAGTCGATCGAATATCATATTGCGTGCTGCGATTGGCTGCACCATTGTCCCCATCTATTTCCTTATTACCGATTCCGAGCAGGCCCTCAGCTTTGATCCCATCAGTAGGGTTTATACGACTATCGAGGGACTGATAGGTAATCCCCAGACCATAGGTATCAATAGTGAAATCTCCACTTTCTACCGACATCTCATCTAGCTGGTTTCCCAGCTTGTTCTCATAATTCACGTTCATCTTGAGCCGAGGCATAGGATAATAATCCAGACCTACTACAAGAGATCGATTGGAAAACGCAGTATCCTGTTTGAGCTGGTCAAACGCCAGACGAAGATCCAAAGGCGAACCCAGTAAAACCGGATGCACATAGCTGGCATTCAACGTCTGAGTCTCCGGCCTGAGTCGCTCCCAGTGAAACTCCAGTGCCTTGGCAGAACGAAACAGATTGGTAAGTTTGAGATTGAATTCCCCATTGAACTCCACACCTCCATCCTCTCGTGGAACCATCCCAAGAATCCCATCAATAGTATTTGACTTGATGGGTTCAAAATCGAGCTGTACCTGTGCCTTCTTTAGCTGATAGCTTACCTCCACATTCTTGAGTTGAGCAAAAGTCAGATTCTTTGATTTTTCACTGATTTGGTTCAATGCTCGCTCACTATAAAGCTGTCCCTGTCCCAAGCCAAAATACCTACTTGCAAAACGAGGAGATAGAAGATTACTCGGCTCAACACCAATAGAATCATATCGGATTTCTATGCCTGGGTCGACGCTTAGTTTCAGACGTATTCTTTCCTCATGAATATTGGCTGAATCAATTTGCACAACAGCAAAGGGATGGCCATGGTTTTCCAGATGACTCAAGACCCTCTCGATTTCATGATTTATTTCGTTCGGGTCACTAAGGGTGGATGGCTTTAACCTGGAGTCGGGGTTTTCAGGCTCTTCAGACCATTGCATTTCTATCTTGTCAAAGTGGCTCCCCTTATAAATTTTGATATACAGGCTGTCTTCTTTGACCTCAATGCCGTCTACCTGCGCCAGCCAATAGCCCCTGGACCTCAGTCGTTGGATCAAGCGGCCCGCCTCTACCCATGCCATGGCGGTGTCCAGCCTTAAGTCCTTCTGAAGCGTGCCATCCTCAATACCTGTTATTGAAACCGGGTACTGCTGTCCATACGCCTGAAATAGACTCCCTAAAATCAAAAACATGACCTGCAGCCAGAGGAAATATCGATAGTTTAGTGCCACGATTTAAAACTAAGCACATCTTGTCGGGAATCTACATCCATATTCCATTTTGCAAACAAGCCTGTCATTACTGTGACTTTCATTTCAGCACGGGTCTGGGGACAAAAGATCGGTTTTTGAATGCGCTCGAGATGGAGATACAACTTCGAAAAGACTATCTCCAAGTTGAAATACAAACAGTGTACTTCGGTGGAGGCACTCCTTCTATCTTAGGTGCATCAGAGCTTAAGCGGATTCTGGATACTCTTAGATCTCATTTTATTTTTTCAGAAAATATAGAGTGTACGCTCGAGGCAAACCCTGATGATCTCGATGAAGCCAAACTTACTGAGCTCAAAGAACTAGGCATTAATCGACTAAGTATTGGAATCCAGAGCTACCATGATTCTTATCTAAGGTTTTTCAATCGGGCGCATGACGCACAGATGGCAAGAGATTGTATGCCTGCAGCCCGAAATGCAGGATTTGAAAATATCAGTATTGACCTCATATTTGGCATACCCGATCAAAGTTTGGGTCAACTTAAATCCGATTTGGAGCAGGCCGTACAATCCAATCCCGACCATATCTCGATCTATGGTCTGACAATAGAGGAGAAAACCGCTTTTGGTAACTGGTATAAAAAAGGTAAGCTCAAACCCCTGGATGAAGAATCCTCCGCCGATCAATTCGAATTGATCATGGCTTTCCTCAAAGATCATGGCTTTCACCAATATGAAATCTCCAACTTCGCAAAACCCCGATTCGAGTCGAAACACAATTCATCCTACTGGTCTGGCCAGCACTATCTCGGCCTTGGGCCCTCTGCCCACTCCTATAATGGAGCGACCAGACAGCACAACATTCCCAACAACTCCCGCTATAGCAAAAGCCTTGAGGAAGGCACCGTACCTGCAACCGTAGAAACACTCACTGCAACTGACAAAATCAACGAAACCATCCTCACACGCCTTCGAACTTCCGCAGGGCTTGATCTGGAATGGCTGCACCATAGCCTCGGGCATGATCTTGAGTCTAATAAACCTTCTGAACTCGGCAGTTTTATACAATCGGGCTGGCTCCAACTCGAAGACAACAAACTATACCTCACAGATGCGGGAAAATTATTGGCTGACGAAATCACGGAAAAACTGATAATCTGACTATCTTAAGGCTTCGTATATCTGTACTTCTTTATTCGGTGCAGAATCATTAATATTGTATAAGCCCATTGCAATACACCTGAATGGAGAAGGAAGAGAAAAAAGCTTTCATACTACTCAAATCCCTGATATTTCACTATCACGGTCTAGATGAGGACGAAGAAGTGATCCTCAATGAAACAGCCGACCAACTGGATGCGCATGCAGAACTGGAATGGGCGAATGAATTTATCGCAGAAGATTTCTTATCCGCTTTTGAGCGCTCACGAGAGTATCTAAACAAAATAATCGGGCAACTGGACGAAGAACGTAAGATCAATTACCTCTTTACCGTGTGGGAAGACAACAACAAAAAAGGCTATCTCACAGAAATGGAAACTACAGCCATGCTCAATCTTGCTCGGGACTGGGGCATTCACCAGGAGCTGATGAATAAGGTGAGAGAGGTCTAAAGACTCATCTTCTCTTTAAACTTTGACGCCTGCCGCCTGCTTACTTCTACTTTCTGACCCCCTTTCAGTTCCACCATCAGTCCGCCATTAAACCAGGGTTCAATCTTTTCAATCCATCCAAGGTTGATGATGTGCTTTCGGCTCACCCGAAAAAAAGACCGCTCGTCAAGCTTCTCATTGAGCGCATTTAGCGACTTATGGATCATCGGGCGAAAGTTGTCAAAATAGACTTTGATGTAATTGCCATCGGATTCAAACAAGCGAACCTTTTCTAGCTTTACAAACCAGCACTTTTCTCCATCCTTTACAAATACCTGGTCCGAAGTAGTCAGCAGCTCACCCCTCCCGATCTGTTGGTTTTTCTTGTATTCATTTCCGACTTTCTGTATCACATCGGCCAGGCGGTCGGCCTCTATCGGTTTCAGCAAATAATCAAACGCTCCAAATTCAAATGCCTTGATGGCATACTCGTCATAGGCCGTGGTGAATACAACCATAGGCACCTTGTCCAGCATTTCCAGTAGGTCAAAACCTGTTTTTTCAGGCATCTGAATATCCAGAAAGATTACGTCGGGGTTGAGCTCGTTGATTTTCTCATAGGCCTCATCTACATTTTGTGCTTCGTCGATGATCTGCACCTCCGGGTGCTCCGACAGCAGCCTGGTGAGTTCCTTTCTCGCTAATCTCTCGTCATCTATCAATATTGCTTTCATGTCTCGTATCTCGGGGTAATGTTATCTGCATCAGGACCACCTTGTCCTTCTCATTTTCAATTTTAAAATCGGCCTTGTCTCCATAGATCAACTCAAGCCTCTTTCGGGTATTGCTAAGTCCGTACTTCTGCTTTGACTGTTGCTTTTCTAAATATACTCCGCTATTGCGAATTTGGATGATTAAAAAATCACTTTCCAAATAGGTCTTGACCTCTATGAACCCACCTTCTTTTTGTTTGGAAATCCCATGTTTGATTCCATTTTCGACCAGGGTCTGGATCATCATCGGAGGAATCTGAAAATATTTCGTGTGGGGATTCATGTCTACCGTGGCTTTCAACCGCTCCTCAAAACGAATCGATTCTAACCCCAAATAATCTCTGACTGTCTGTATTTCTTCTTCCATTCGCACCAGTTTGCTCTTGTCAGTGAGCAGGGAATTTCGGATGATACTGGACAATTGCGTAATCGCCAGCTTAGACTTCTTTGGATCCTCATCCACCAGGGCACGGATGCTGTTCAAAGCATTGAAAATAAAATGTGGGTTGAGCTGGGAGCGGAGCTGGCTCAGCTCGGTATCACGTATGACTGTTTCATACCTCAGCGACTTTCTGTACTGCTCAAAATAGTGGTAGGTAAAATACAGTAGCGACCAGAGGAAATACATGGCAGCCGGACCCAACACACCCAGGATAAGGTTGATAATCCTAAACTCCACTGAAGGGATCAATCCTCCCATTGCGTAGCTGGTGCCTATGAGAAACAGATAGTTGAGAAACCCCAGGATGAAATTGGCTGCGATGACCAGAGGAATAAGCCGTGCAACAGAAAAGGTCTTAAACCCTCTTTTTTGAATGATATGTCGCAACCAGTGGGTAGAACCAATGTAGAAAAGTATCTGAAGCAGGGTCCCGGCCCAATCGACCCATCGCACAATGCCTCCGCTAAATATCAGAATGGAAAGGTTCAGAAGGCCGTAGAGTGACCATCCCCCGAGCTGACAAATCCAGTATAGTTTTTCTCGTGACAAAATCTCGCTGTTGGCGGCAAATTAATAAATCACGGGGATTACGTTTCCTTCGATGTGATTAGGGGAAAGTTGACCCTGTCAATTGCCAAATCACTACAATTCTTCTTTCAAGAATCGGCCCGTGTACCCAACCTTCTTTTTCACGATCTCTTCAGGGGTGCCTTCTGCCACAATCTGTCCGCCTCCATTGCCACCCTCAGGGCCCAAATCTATGATATGGTCAGCCACCTTGATCACATCGAGGTTGTGCTCGATGATCATCACGGTATTACCTCGATCCACCAGGATATTGAGCACATCCAGCAGATGCTGAATATCCTGAAAATGTAATCCGGTAGTAGGCTCGTCCAACACATAGAAAGTTTTTCCTGTGTCTTTTTTGGAAAGCTCGGTGGCTAATTTTACTCGTTGTGCTTCTCCCCCCGATAGGGTAGTCGCGTGTTGGCCAAGCGTAATGTATCCAAGCCCAACGTCGTAAAGCGTTTTGATCTTCCTAACGATTTTTGGCTGGTTTTCAAAAAACTCAACTGCCTGCTCGACCGTCATGTCCAGCACATCCGCAATTGATTTCCCTTTGAAGCGAACCTCCAAAGTCTCCCTGTTATATCTCTTGCCCTTGCAGGTCTCACAGGGCACATAGACATCCGGCAGAAAGTCCATCTCGACCAATTTCATCCCGGCCCCCTCACAAGTCTCACAACGCCCGCCCTTCACATTGAAAGAAAACCGGCCCGGTTTGTAGCCCCGAATTTTGGCTTCCGGAAGTTGCGTAAACAAAGCCCTGATTTCTGTAAATACTCCGATATAAGTGGCTGGGTTTGATCGTGGAGTTCGCCCAATGGGCGACTGATCTACCTCAATGATTTTATCAATATGTTCTGTACCCGCTATTTCTCCGTACGGCAAAGGCTCCTTTCTGGATCGATAGAATTTTTTATTCAGGATCGGCACAAAGGTTTCGTGGATCAATGAGGACTTACCGCTCCCCGACACACCCGTTGCACAGATCATTTTTCCTAGTGGTATGTCAACACTTACATTCTTGAGGTTGTGGCCTGTAGCACCCTTTAGCGTGATGCTATTTCCGTTACCCTCGCGTCTTTTGGCCGGCACTTCTATATTTTTCTCTCCATTAAGAAATGCAGCCGTCATGGTATGGTTAGCCACAAATTCCTTCGGACTGCCCTGCGCCACTATCTGTCCCCCATGCCTTCCGGCTCCCGGCCCAATGTCTATGATGTGATCCGACTCCAGCATCATGTCCTTGTCGTGCTCCACCACGATCACCGTATTACCAAGATCACGAAGGTCTTTCAAGGCATTGATCAATTTGACATTGTCTCGTTGGTGTAAGCCTATACTCGGCTCGTCAAGGATGTAGAGTACACCGACGAGCTGCGTACCGATCTGGGTAGCCAGACGAATCCTCTGTGCCTCTCCACCGGACAATGTCCTCAGCGGGCGATTGAGCTCCAGGTAATTCAACCCGACATCCAACAAAAAGCCCAGCCTCTTTCGAATTTCCTTGAGGATCTCAACGGCGATTACATTTTGGCGATCCGTCAGCCGTTCTTCAATTCCCTCAAACCATTCGGACAATTGCTGGATATTGAGTCGGGCCAGCTCCGCAATGTTTTTGTCTGCAATTTTGAAATGCAGGGATTCTTTTTTCAGTCGGGCCCCACCACAAGTCGGACATGTCGAGCTGCTGGTAAAGTCCTTGATCCATTTCTGAATCTTTTCCGTTCCGTTGTCTTTTTGCTTCTCCAGAAAATTGATGATCCCTTCGTATTTGGTGTTCCAGTCAGTCCCCGGATACTTTTTGGAGCTGACAGATACCGGCTCATTGTCCCCATAAAACAAAATGTCGAGCATCTCTTCGCTTATCTCCTTGATAGGAGTAGATAATGTGTACTCTGACCTTTTCAGGATGGCCTCAATTTTCTTGAAAATCCATATGTCTCTGAATTCACCCAAAGGGACTATCCCTCCCCGGCTGATGCTCAGCTCCCGATCCGGAATGATGTTATCAATCTCTATCTTTTCGATTACGCCCAGGCCATTGCACTCAGGGCAGGCTCCATAGGGCGAGTTGAACGAAAACATATTGGGGGCAGGGTCGTCATAGGCCAGACCCGATTTTGCATCCATCAAGTTCTTAGAGAAATGATGAAGTCCACCGTTCTCATCCAAAATCATCATTATGCCATTTCCACGCTGGAGGGCCGTTTTGATTGAGCCGTTAAGCCTGATTTTTTCTTTATCAGAAACAACAATTCGATCGATGACAATCTCAATGTCATGAATTTTGTACCGATCCACTTGCATTTTGGGCACCACATCCAGGACTTCACCGTCGACCCTTACTTTGGTATAGCCCATTTTAGCAATTTGGACAAATAGCTCTCGGTAGTGACCTTTCCGTCCCTTTACCACCGGAGCCAGGATCGTACTTTTCTGACCGTCGAAGTATGAACTGATATAGCTAACAATCTGCTCCTCGGTCTGCTTCTCCATTTTCTCACCTGTGAGGTAAGAGTAGGCAATACCGGCTCTCGCAAACAGCAGACGCATGAAATCATACACCTCGGTCACGGTGCCTACAGTAGACCGGGGGTTTCGGCTTGTTGTCTTTTGCTCAATGGAGATCACCGGTGAAAGCCCATTGATTTTATCGACATCCGGGCGCTCCATATCGCCCAGGAAGCTCCGGGCATAGGCTGAGAAGCTCTCCATGTATCGGCGCTGACCCTCGGCATAAATCGTGTCGAAGGCAAGAGAAGACTTTCCGCTACCGCTGATCCCGGTAATCACCACCAGCTGATCCCGTTTGAACTGCACATCGATATTTTTCAGGTTGTGCTCACGAGCGCCATACACTTCGATGTACTCGGTATGGTCATTTTGGAGGGTATCCAGGGCGGATAGTTCTGCTGTATTAGTGCTCATCTAATTCACCGGGATTTTGATTTCCAATTTTTGACCGGGTTTCAGGGTAAGGCGATAATCTCTGATCCAGGGATTTAATCGTCTCAAATGATAATAGGTTGTGTTTTGTTCACTCGCGAAATCATGAAGGTCGGCAATTGTGTGAGTGATACTTATTCTTTCGAATGACTCCAATTCATATCGATCTTCTTCATCGACCGTAAACCCAAACTGCTCCTGATTTTGCAACATATTTTTCAAAGCCAGAATGCGGAACACGTAACGCGAGGGCTCCTCAGACATGTGCATATCGTAGTACGTTTCGGGTCTTTGCTTTTCGATAATTTGTGCCGTGGCATTCATCCCCAGGTTGTACGAAGCCGCGACCATCGTCCAGCTCCCAAACTTCTCATGGGCCTTTTTCAAATATCTAGTAGCAGCCACCGTGGCGAGTACAGGATCATACCTTTGGTCAATTTCCCTGTTTACGATCAAACCAAAGTCCCTGGCCGTGCCTTTCAAAAATTGCCAGAACCCTTCTGCTTTGGACGGAGAGACGACATTGGACAGGCCGCTTTCAGCAACAGCCAAATACTTAAAATCCGTTGGTACATCGTTGGCTATAAGTATAGAATCAATGGTCGGCAACCATCTATTGGTCCTCTTGATCAGAATGACAGAATTGGAATGCCAGAAGGCATTGACTTGTATCTCACGCTCCAGTTTTTCTCGGACATCGTTACGAAATAGCGGGACGTATTCACCAGCAAATTCCATCTCATGTGGAAGCTCATATCCGGTGATCAGGCCGTTGTTTGCCTTTTCCTTTGGGGGAAGGATTTCAGGTACTGGATCTGGTTCTGTTTTCATTTGGCTCATCGTAAAGACAAACAAGCCGCCAATAACCACACCCAAGACCATGAATCGTATTTCTTTCGACATCATTAGAAGTTGGGGGATAGGGAATACTTCTTATAAAACTCGTCGATAGCCTCGACCGCTTGCTCTGCAGTGTCGACTAGAATAAAAAGGTCAAGATCCTTGGGACTCACATTTTTGTACTGCTCCAGCATCACTTTTTTGATCCAATCGATCAGTCCACCCCAAAAATCAGTACCCACCAACACGATTGGGAACCGTCCTATTTTTTCGGTTTGGATCAGGGTCAGTGACTCAAACAATTCGTCCAGCGTACCAAACCCACCCGGCATCACAACAAAGCCCTGTGAGTACCGAACAAACATGACCTTGCGCACGAAGAAGTAATCAAAATTCAGGAGCTTGTCCTGATCGATATAGGGGTTGTTGCCCTGTTCGAATGGCAGGTCAATATTGAGTCCCACCGAGGTGCCTTTTTCGCTATGAGCGCCTTTATTGCCAGCTTCCATGATGCCCGGGCCTCCTCCGGTGATTACGCCATAGCCGTGTCGCACAAGCTTCGCTGAGATCTCCTCAGCCAATAAATAATATTTATCAGTCGGGGCTGTTCTCGCCGAACCAAAAATCGAGACACAGGGACCTATTTTAGCCAGGTTTTCAAATCCATCGACCATTTCAGCCATTACCTTGAAGATCGCCCAGGAGTCTGCCGTCTTTATCTCGTTCCAGGTTTTTTTCTTGAGTGCCCTGATGATTTTGTCTTCACTTTTTCCCATGTCAATGTTGTTCTTAGATTAGATAAAACAGGCTTTTGGCCAAGCCCGCAAAACTAGCGAATCATTGAGTAAGACTCAATTTTCGCTATAAATTTCCTGTAAAGCTTCCTCTAGTGTTGCATACTCAAACTGAAATCCCGCATCCAGGATTTTTTGATTAGAAACTGCATTGCCGTCCAGCACAATTTGCGCCATTTCTCCGAGCATCATTTTCATAACCAACGACGGCACGTTCGGAAGCAGAATAGAACGCTTCAATACTTTGGCCACAGCCCGGGTAAAACCAGAGTTCGTCTTTGCGTCGAGCCCAACGGCATTGTAAACTCCATGATGTTCGGGGTTTTCAATGAGGAACCGAAACATCCGACTAAGATCATGGACATGGACCCACGGCATCATCTGCCTGCCAGACCCCAAAGGTGCACCCGCAAACCATTTGATCGGTTGAGCCAATTTGGCCAGAGCTCCATGAAACCTATCAAGCACAATCCCAATGCGAAGAGCCGATACATTCATTCCCAGTCTGGCTAACTTGAAAGCCTCCTTTTCCCACTGCAGGCAAACCTCCGCCAGAAAAGTATCACCCGGCTCATCATCTTCTTTGGAAATCTGATCAAATGGTACAGAACCATAAAAACCCACCCCTGAGGCACTCACAAGGGTCTTTGGTTTTTGATCCAGTTTGGAAATTTCCTGATGAAGAAGTTGAAGAGCTTTGGTTCTACTCTCCAGAATTACCCTTTTGCGATGCTCAGACCAGCGAGCATCTGCTACGCCAGCTCCAGCCAGGTTTACAACGGCATCAACCCCGTCTAGCGCACCATCCTCCATGGTCATCCTGTTCAAATCCCACTCAAAAACCCGGGCTTGTGGATGGTCATACCTTTTCCTCGAAGTATGAACCACTTCATGCCCGGCCTCATATAAAAGGCTCGTCAGATAACTCCCAACCAGCCCGCTACCCCCTGTAATTAGTATTTTCATAGGATTCAGATATGTCAGTCACTGGACTTTCTAAACTAATTAATTATTTTACGAATTGATCAACGTTGTCCCGCTAGTCTATGGAATTCACTTTGGATAATTACCACCACCTATTGATCCTCACGATTGGTTTTGGAGTGGTTGCTATTGCTGCCGGGCGTATTGCCCAGGTTTTCCAGCGATACCAACTCCCAATCATTACGGGATTTCTGGTCACAGGGATTATCTGCGGGCCGTTTGTTTTAGACCTAATCCCAAAAGAGTCCATCACACGACTTAATTACATCAATGAAACAGCACTGGCGTTCATCGCCTTTGCCGCCGGATCTGAGCTTTACTTTCGTGAATTAAAAGGCCGGTTCAAGAGCATCAAGTGGAACACAATAGGCCAGCTAAGTTTCTCATTTCTGTTTGGTAGCCTCGCGGTATTTCTGCTTTCTGACCTGATCCCATATATGAAGGACATGAGCTTTGGATCAAGGCTGGCTGCATCTATTTTGACAGGAGCAGTCTTTGTGGCCCGATCTCCTGCGTCGGCCATTGCCGTCATCAAAGAGGTACGTGCCAAAGGACCTTTCACGCAAACAGTGATGGGTGTGACCGTACTCAAAGACTTCCTCGTGATCATTCTTTTTGCGGTCTGTTTTTCTATGGCCAAATCCCTGGAAAGCGGTCGAGAATTTCAATATTGGAGTGTTTTGGTTCCTATTTTCGAGTTGGCTATTTCATTCGGAGTAGGATACCTTCTGGGGAAACTCCTACAATTTGTACTGGGCCTTTCAATTAAGACCAATCAGAAGGCCGTGCTGATCGTTGCCCTGGGTTATTTGGTTTATTATTTCAATCACGTCATTGGTATTTACTCCCAGGAATGGTATCCCTTGAGGCTAGAGCCGCTGATCATATGCATCATCGCTAGCTTGTACGTGACGAATTATACCAAGCATAAGCCCGAGTTTCTAAACATTCTTCATGACACGGGACCGATGATCTATGCGGCATTTTTCACTTTGACCGGAGCCTCTCTGGACATCCAGATATTGGCCAGCATTTGGTTCGTTGCCTTGTTTTTCTTCTTTGTGAGATTGATCACCATTTTCGGTGGAGCCTATTTTGGTGGCATCATGGCCAATGATCCCTGGCATTACATTCATGTCTCCTGGATGCCCTATGTGACTCAAGCCGGAGTGGCCCTTGGTTTGGCTACTCTGGTTGCCAATGAATTCACTACTTGGGGGCCTGCATTTTCTACTATGGTGGTGGCCATTATTGTCATCAACCAAATGATTGGCCCTCCGCTGTTTAAGTATTCTTTGACGAAAGTCGGAGAAAACAGAACCCGGGCGAGTTTCAAGTCCGATGGTTCTCGGGACGCTATCATATTTGGCTTTGAAAATCACTCCGTATCCCTCGCCAAGCAGCTGATGGATCATGGGTGGAATGTACAAATCACAACCAGAAAACCGGAAGGGAGCATTGAGGAGCCCGAGGGTGTAAAAGTCCAGTATATATCCAGTATCGACCTGGAAACCCTCAAATCACTTAATACCGGCAAGGCTGAGGCCATCGTATGTCTGATGTCCGACAAGCGAAACCTGCAGACTTGTGAGCTTGCATACCGGCACTTTGGCACTCCTGATATGATCGTCCGACTCAACGATCAGTTTTACAAGGACAAATTTCTGGCGCTGGGCGTAAGGATAGTAGATCCGTCTACAGCTATCGTCAGCCTTTTGGATCATTTTGTGCGTTCGCCACAGGCGACTTCATTGCTGCTGGGTATGGAGCCTGGTCAGGATACAAGGGATATGGAGCTGGTCGAGCCTGCACTTCATGGCATTACATTGCGGAGCCTGAGGTTGCCAGCTGACGTGTTGATATTGTCCATTCACCGAGGAGGCCAGATGATCATTTCACACGGCTATACGCGCCTGAGAATGGGCGATGTGATCACTTTTGTCGGTTCTACAAAGAGCCTCGATGAGGTCGCGTTGAAATTTGGGCAGGTTTAGATTGATCTACTCCTCATACGCCCAGTCAATGCCAGCCTTCATATCCTTAAGCACCACACCCTGGGTTTTGAGCTGGCTGCGGATCTGATCTACTTTATCGTAGTTTTTGGACTCCTTGGCCTCACGGTATTGCTCGATTACGATATCCATTAAGCCTTCCACTTCTACATTATTTTCCTCTTTCAGGCCGAGAATTTCTAGCGTGAAAACTTCATAAGTTTCCTTTATGCGCTGGAAAGTTTCCTTGCCGATCTCGTCAAGGCTGAGGTTTTGGGTATAGAGCGAATTGATTTTCTTCAACAGATTGAACAGATGACCGATGGTCAAAGCCGTATTAAAATCATCGTTCATAGCCCGGTAGCAGTTGTCGCAGAGACTGTTGATTTGGTTGATGGTTTTCTGGTTGACTGCTTGACCAGTTGTGTCGTTGGGAGATTGGCTGGCTGCTTCTAATTTTCTGAGTGTTTTCAGGCCATTCATCAGTTTTCTGTAGCCTTTTTGCGCAGCCTGCAGGGCATCATTGGAGAAATCCAACGTGCTGGCATAGTGAGACTGCAACATAAAAAAACGAACGGTCATCGGACTATAGGGTCGATCCAACAGTTCATGCTTGCCCGAAAACAATTCATGAGGTAGAAATGAGTTTCCTAGGGATTTACTCATTTTCTGACCGTTGACCGTAAGCATGTTGGTGTGTAGCCAGTACTTCACAGGCTCCTCTCCATGGGCTCCTACTGCCTGTGCTAGTTCACATTCATGATGAGGAAACTTCAAGTCCATCCCTCCTCCATGGATGTCAAAGGTCTTACCCAAATATTTTTGTCCCATCACCGTGCACTCCAGATGCCATCCCGGAAATCCCTCACCCCATGGCGAATTCCATCTCATGATATGATCGGTGCCTTCAGCATTCTTCCAAAGGGCAAAATCAACAGGATTTCGTTTTTCGTCCTGACCATCCAGCTCCCGGGTGTTGGAGATCAACTCTTCTATTTTTCGGCCCGATAGCTTGCCATAGTCATGATCTTTCTGATAGGCATTCACGTCAAAGTAAACTGAGCCGTTCACTTCATAAGCCATTCCATTCTTTAGTAGCTGCTCGATCATCTCGATTTGCTCAATGATATGTCCGGTAGCACTCGGCTCGATGCTGGGACACTCGGCATTGAACAACTCCATCACACGATGAAAGTCCTGAGTATATCGCTGCACGATTTCCATCGGTTCCAGGTTTTCTAGCTTGGCCTTCTTACCAATTTTATCTTCGCCGCTGTCTTCGTCGTTGGTCAGGTGGCCAACATCCGTGATATTTCTCACGTAGCGCACTTTATAGCCAAGGTGCATCAGGTACCTATAAATTACATCAAAGCTGATGAAGGTTCTGGCATTCCCGAGATGCACATCACTATACACCGTGGGCCCGCATACATACATTCCCACAAAAGGGGCATGAATAGGTTCGAAGAGTTCTTTTTTACCGGTAAGTGAGTTGTTGATACGAAGATCCTTGAGCATGAAAGTCCAATTAGTCCAAAGCGTTATACGAAGCAAACGTAAAAAGTTGACACCCAAAGACAAAACCCAATGCCAGGGAAGACATTTTTGAGTTTTAATGGATTGAATAAACTTAAATTTTTTTTATTACGTTTATTTCGCAAAGCTTAAGCAGCTTTGAATCAAATCAAAAACAAACCCTTTATATTTTTAAGGCACCCATTTGGGATGAAAAAGGTGAAAGTCGGGTCGATCAAAATATTGTTAATAGTTCTGTTGCTGGGGATATTTTCTATGGAGAGCACCTATGGGCAAACTGATGGCAACTATGACTATACCAAGGAATTTATCTGGGGTATCAACAAAAACACCAATGGCGGCCTTATCGGCGGGTTTACCTTCAAGTGGTCCAAAGCGTTGGGAGAGCGAAAGTTTCGTACCATTGGCTTTGAGGTAATGAATGTAAAGCATCCCAAAGAACATCGGATTTCCGGAGTTCAAGGTCAGTTTATTTTCGGTAAATCCAACTACCTCTATACCATTAGGGCACAATACGGCAGGGACATTATTCTATTCAAAAAAGCTCCTCAAAAGGGTGTGCAGATCAACTTTGCGTATGCTGCTGGCCCTACCCTGGGCGTAATCGCACCCTACTATGTCACCTGGTATGAAGATCAAAAGACCTATCAATACGACCCTGACATGTTTCCGCACTCGTCTACCATATTGGGGACAGGGCACCTTTTTGAGGGCCTTGGAGAGTCATCCCTTACTGTGGGCATCAATGGAAAAGCATCGCTTCTTTTCGAAATGGGAGCCTTTAAAAGTAATGTGACCGGATTTGAAATTGGCATGCTGGTAGAGGCATTTCCTCAGGTCATAGAGCTGATGCCCAATGAGGACAATCGGGCTGTTTTCATCTCCGCTTTCATCACGCTATTTTACGGCAACCGTAAATAGGAAAACAACTTACCTATCCAGTTTTTCATAGTCGTGTATCTTTGCGTCAAATTTGCATTATGATTGAGTTACCGGTAGTAGAGGGAAAACCTGCAAAAAGAAAAAAACCCGATTGGTTAAGAGTTAAGCTTCCCGTAGGACAAAGCTATGCCAACGTCCGAAAGATTGTAGACGAACATAAACTGCACACGATCTGTGAAAGTGGAAACTGTCCCAATATGGGTGAGTGTTGGGGAGCTGGCACTGCCACCTTTATGATCCTGGGTAACGTCTGCACCCGAAGCTGTACCTTCTGTGCTGTAGCTACTGGTCGTCCTCCTGAGTACGATGAGGCGGAACCAAAACGTGTAGCAGAAGCGATCAAAACCATGGGCGTCAAGCACGCGGTGATCACATCTGTAAACCGCGACGAGCTTAAGGATCGGGGAGCAGAAATCTGGTACCAGACGGTCGTCGAAACCAAAAAAATTAGTCCCGAAACTACGATTGAAACCCTTATTCCTGATGTGAAAGGAAAGTGGGAGGCACTGTACAGAATGATTGATGGAGGTCAGGAAGTCGTTTCACACAATATGGAAACCGTGGAGAGTCTATATCGAAGAGTACGTCCACAAGCCAAATATGCCAGGAGCCTTGAGCAAATCAAGCTAACCAATGAATATGGAAAACGCACCAAATCCGGAATAATGCTGGGACTGGGTGAAACCCAGGACGAAGTACACAAAGCCATGGACGATCTGGCTGAGCATGGACTGCATATCCTGACTTTAGGACAATACCTCCAGCCTACCAAGATGCACATTGAGGTGGCAGAATTCATTCATCCGGATCAGTTTGAGGCTTATAGGGAAGAAGGAATCAAAAGAGGGCTGAGGTACGTGGAGTCGGGACCATTAGTGAGATCATCTTATCACGCAGAGCGCCACGTGGACGTGCCTATCGGGTAATCAAAAGCTTCGGGGATCCATTCAAACAAAAAAAGATGGCGCCTCCCCAGACGCCACCTAAATAATAAACCTAATTAACCTAGTCTTTAAATTTTTTAAGTCTTGAACCTAATAGGGCACAATTCGAAAAATATTCCTAATCAAATAATTTATATGATTATTTGATGAAGTAAGATTAGCAAAAATATGGCTTAGGTAAAAAAGCTTTAGACGACCATAGGGCCTTTTTCGATCAATGCCATGAATTGGAAGACTTGACTCAAGTCAAACTCCCAAAATCATAGGTGTATGTCATGGGCCTCGCCTGCTCCCCGAGGAAAACGAATGTTTTCTACCATCTCCTGAACCTCTTGTGGAGGTGCTGGTGTAAACTTCATGATCGTCAAGGACACAGCAAAGTTGAGAATCATGCCCAAGGTACCAATCCCTTCAGGTGAAATACCAAACCACCAATTTTCAGGTACGTTGGCTACTGGATTGATAAATTTGAAATAGATGATGTATGCAGATGTAAACAGCACACCAACGACCATTCCCGCAATCGCCCCTTCCTTGTTCATCCGTTTGCTGAATATGCCCAATACAATAGCAGGGAAAAATGATGAAGCGGCCAATCCAAAGGCAAAGGCCACCACCTGAGCTACAAACCCCGGCGGGTTCACCCCAAAATATCCAGCTAGTCCGATCGCTGCTCCTGCCGCCAAGCGTGCTGCCCAGAGCTCCTGGTGCTCTGTAATATCGGGTTTGATTAAATTTTTGAATAAATCATGAGCAATAGAGGTACTGATCACTAGTAACAGTCCTGCTGCAGTAGAAAGAGCGGCAGCCAAACCTCCGGCAGCTACCAATGCGATCACCCAATCCGGTAGATTGGCTATCTCTGGGTTGGCAAGAACCATTATATCCTTGTCAATGGTAAGTTCATTGATTTCTGCATCAGCTACATACTGTATTTTTCCATCGTTGTTTTTGTCTTCAAAAGATATCAACTTGGTCGCCTCCCACTTGCTAAACCATTCAGGCATCGAGCTGTAGTCTTTGTTGCTTACCGTATTGATTAAGTTAGTTCTGGCAAAAGCTGAAATAGCAGGAGCCGTAGTATACAATATGGCTATTAGTGCCAGGGCATAAAACCCGGAAAGCCGAGCATCTCGAACTTTAGGAACGGTAAAAAATCTGACGATCACATGAGGTAGGCCCGCTGTACCTATCATCAATGCTGCCGTAATGAAGAAAACGTCAATCATAGATTTAGAACCATCTGTATATGGTGAAAAGCCAAGCTCTGCATGAAGACCATCTAACTTATCCAATAAGTAAGTACCATCAGCCATAGCACTACCAAATCCCAACTGGGGTACAGGGTTTCCGGTCATCAGAATTGATATATAAATAGCCGGTACCATAAATGCGAAGATCAAAACACAGTATTGCGCGACCTGCGTGTATGTTATGCCTTTCATACCGCCAAGGACAGCATAGAAAAACACAATAGCCATACCTATCACCACACCGGTATTTATGTCTACCTCAAGAAAGCGCGAAAAAACAAGGCCAACACCACGCATCTGTCCAGCCACATAGGTAAACGACACAAATAGAGCACAGAATACAGCTACCGATCGCGCGATACCCGAATAGTATCGATCCCCTACAAAATCAGGTACAGTAAACTTTCCAAACTTGCGGAGGTAGGGTGCTAAAAGAAGCGCGAGCAGCACATAACCACCTGTCCAGCCCATCAGATAAACAGAGCCATCATAACCCATAAAGGAGATCAAGCCGGCCATGGAGATAAAACTTGCTGCAGACATCCAATCCGCTGCGGTAGCCATGCCATTGGCCAATGGGGAAACTCCACCGCCAGCGACATAAAACTCGCCCGTCGTGCTGGCTCGTGACCATATTGCTATTCCTATATAAAGGGAAAAAGTAACACCTACGAGAATGTAGGTCCAAATCTGTACGTCCATGTGATTATTTTTCGTCTACGTCAAATTCCTTGTCCAACTTGTTCATCCATTTGACATAGACATAGATGATGACTAAAAAAACTAATATGGCTCCCTGCTGGGCAAACCAAAAACCGAGTTTGAATCCTGCGATCCGTATGGCATTTAAAGGCTCCACGAATAGGATGGCGCACCCAAAGGATGCCACAAACCAGATGGACAATAGTATCAAGAGATATTGCTTGTTCTTGAGCCAGTATTTTTTAAGGTCTTTATTCATAATTTATCGCATGATTTCTCGTACGTCCGTATCTATTTTTATAGCTAGTTTATCGGTTGGCAGATCATTTACATCCCGTCCAAAAGGGTCTTCAATTTCTTCTGCGAGCAATTCTATGCTCAGCAATATATACATCAGCAGCACTACAATCCCCACTGTCCAGTAGGCGAAGTGTGTCACAAAGGCAAAAGGCAGCGTGAGCATGTAGGTGAAGATGAATTTCTTCATAAACATAATGTAGGAATAGGGAATCGGTGTGTTTTTGATTCGCTCACACATACCGGTAATATCCGTAAGTGCCTGAATTTCGCTATTTACCACCCTATACTGCTCCCCGTCAATTATGCCTTCTTTTTTCAGTTCATTTACCGTCTTGATCAGCTTCTTGGCGATCGCATTGGGCACATGATTCATTTCTTTCAGATCCCTGATCTTAATCTCCAGCTTTTCCTCGATTTTGTCCTTGTGACGAGGAGGAACCCCGTCCCGCAGATGTTCTTTGAGCGCCTTTGGGTAATTGCAAATGGCCTCCCTCAAAATATCAAACTTAGGATGATCCAAAGGTACCATTGCAGTCAGCTTCAGAGCAAGATTACGGCTATTGTTGACTAGTTGGCCCCAGATTTTACGGCCTTCCCACCAGCGGTCGTAGGCTCCATTTGTACGAAACACCAGGAAAAAACCTAGCACAACCCCAAGTATACTGTGTACGGCAGTTGTGCTTTCAAACTCAATGTGGCCAAGATCAAACAAAAAGGCGATTATGCCAGTATATGACGCAATGATGAGCATGCCCGGCAATAACCGCTTCATGATCTCACGGCTATAGCTGTGAAGGATGAAAAAGAGCCAATATTTAGGATTATAGTCCATGGTGGATCAGGTAAAACTATACAAAATACCAAATTATGGAAATTGATCCGATCTCACAAAAGCGCTTGTAGCGATTTCATTACTAGTTTTGCAACTTTTCGTATGAAATCGCTAGTTACAGGAGGGGCAGGTTTTTTAGGATCGCATGTGGTGGATCACTTGATCACTATCGGCCATGATGTGGTGGTACTCGACGATTTTAGCGGAGGGAGAGCAGATAATGTCCATCCAAAGGCCATTTTTGTTAACGGTTCCATCACCGACTACCCTATACTCAAAAAGTTATTTTCAGAACACAAGTTTGACTATGTCTATCACCTGGCGGCCTATGCTGCAGAAAACATGAGCCACTTTGTACGGCGACACAATTATGAAAACAATGTGCTGGGCAGCATCAACCTGATCAACGAGTCAGTCAAACATAACATCAAATGTTTTGTGTTTACCTCTTCGATCGCAGTGTATGGTAAAAATAGTTTGCCCTATCGTGAGGAAGAAATACCACAACCTATCGATCCCTATGGTATCGCCAAGTATGCTGTAGAACTGGACCTGCTGGCTGCTCATCAGATGTTTGATCTGGACTACATCATCTTTCGTCCCCACAATATTTATGGCGAACGCCAAAACATTCAGGATCCTTACAGAAATGTAATAGGCATTTTTATGAATCAGGTACTAAACAGTAAACCGCTTACGATCTTTGGAGACGGACATCAGACCCGGGCCTTCACTTATGTGAAAGACATAGCGCCTTACATTGCCACTTCTGTAGAAATTGACAAGGCCCGTAACCAGACCTTCAACATCGGAGCGGATCACACCTATACTGTGAAAGAAATTGCAGAAAAAGTGCTGGAAGAAATGAACTCAGAACTTCCTATAGAGTATTTAGAAGCTCGTCACGAAATCCAGCATGCCCATAGCGACCACCATAAGTTCCGAACAATATTTCATTTGGATGAAACCGAAACTTCGCTTAGTGACGGACTGGAGGCAATGGCTCGCTGGGCTAAGGAGCAGGGTATCCAATCATCCCAAAGAATGGAATCGCTCGAAATCAATAAAAACTTACCTGGAAATTGGAAAAGCTAACAAACCAACCCCTCGTGTCGATCATCATGGCGGTAAAGGACACCGAGCCCTATCTGCCGGCTTGCCTGGATTCAATCCTGGCTCAAACCTATACCAACTGGGAACTCATCGCTGTGAACGATCACTCCTCTGATCGAACGCCTGAGATCTTAAATGAATATGCTGCCAAGGACTCAAGGGTCAGGGTTTTTCATAGCGATCGACCGAGATTGATTCCTACCCTGCAGGTCGGTTACGCCCAATGCAAAGGAGAACTCATCAATCGCATGGACTCAGACGATAAAATGCCAGACTACAAACTGGACGTGCTCGTCAGAGAATGGCAGAAATATGGAAAAGGACATGTGATCGCCGGAGGTACGGAGCACTTTGTCGATGAAGGGGAAGTCGGAGACGGATTTCGCAGATACGAGCGATGGCTTAATAATGTCGCCAAAAATGGTACTCACACAGAGGAAATCTACACTGAGTGTGTGATCCCATCTCACTCCTGGATGTTGCACAAGGAAGATTTAGATCGGGTCGGAGCATTTGATCCTATTGTATATCCTGAGGATTATGATCTATGCTTTAGGTTTTACAAACACAAGCTGAAAATCATTGGGATCGACTATGTCCTACACTACTGGAGGGATCGGTCCAATCGTATTTCGCGCACTTGGGACGAATACAAAGACAACCGCTACTTTGATCTGAAGCTCAAAAACTTCTACGAGCTTGATCGGGACAAATCCAGGCCTCTGGTGCTTTGGGGTGCTGGACGAAATGGCAAGGACATGGCTAAGCTGATCCTGGAAAAAGAAAACACTTTCCAATGGGTATGTGACAATGAAAACAAAGTCGGCAAGGACGTCTACGGCATCAAAATGCAGCACTTCAGCGACATTCCGAAAATTGAAAACCCCCAAATCATGATCGTGGTTTCTTCTCCGGATGGCAAAGAAGAAATCCGCCACCAGCTGCAAGCCTGGGACAAGCAGCCGGTAGCGGATTATTGGTCTTTTTGTTAGGAAAATTTATAACGGCACGACAAAATCGGCATTAAACTGTTGCCATAATTCCGGCCCATAATAATTGATACTCATTCTAAATCTAGTTTCATGCCCTTCTAAATTAGGAAATGTCACCTGCTGATTCGATTCCAAAGAATAATCTCTATATAAATAAAGTGGTCCGGTTGTTGAATTCACCCTTTCAATTTTAAGTTTTCTTCCATTTTCGGCTAGAAACGGAAGCGGGTTACCAAAACCATCTTTGAGTATATAGTTAACATAAATCTGCCCATTCGATTGATACGAAGAACTTAATATTTCAATATTCTTAATGAGAGAGTATGATTCATCTTCTGAAAATTCTGCGCTGTTACCTGGTACATCCTCTAAGTCAATATCGCAACCCTTTGTCAAGACTACCTTGTATTTTTTTCCTTCGTCCAGGCCACTAATTTTGATATTCTGATATTCGTCAAACTCTCCGGGACCTCCATAAATCATGGGATACTGAGTTAAATCAAAGCTTTCAGAACGAATGAATTGATTTTGCCCATTACCTGTGTGGAATATATCAAATGAAACATTATCTATTCCGTAGTAAAAAATGTGTGATGACAGACGAACATCTACAGACTTGTCAGCATTCCTGAGCACAAAAGCCTCTTCTGTATCCCAAGTGTCTCCAACAATCACTTCGCCAGCTACTATTGAAAATTGAGAACTCCTCGTACCTGGGGTTTGATAACCCGTATATTTGGCTCTTACCTCAACCTTATAGGTTTCTGCATCACATCCAGATAATTCTTCAAATTCATGCTTTCTAGCAGAAGCACTCTTATCAATCCAGCCGGTCACAGCTGTATTATTAGCATTAAGCAATCTCACCTGATAGCCCGTGATTCCACTGGTGCAGGTGGCTGCTTGTTGCCAGTTGGCTGTAAAGCCTCGATAGCCGACATTGGTTATTGACAGGTTTCTTGGGCTAGGGTAGTCTAAGTCTGCACCATATGTACTTGAATAGTCTAAAGTTATACTTCCACCTCCTCGTGGATTCAAACCACCAACTTGTGGCGCAATGCACGACTTTTGCCATTTTATTTTGACCGTATAGCTATTGGCAGGATTGAGATTGGTGAAAGTGTAGGTCATCGGATTTCCTTGCGCAATACCTGGTGATTCTTGAACTACTGACCCACCGCTAATGAGTTGCTATACAACCAAATTCCCCAGCCGGTTTCTCTTTCCATGTTACTTTCCAAGAATTACAGTTTACTGTGGAGATTCCGGTCACACTCAGACCAGGGCAGTTAGAAGAAATACAAGGTTCAAGGGCTGAGGCTGGTGGTTTGATTCGTGACTCATCAATGGTTTGGTTGATCGACTCCATCTCATCATTAGAGCAGCCGGAGTACAATAATGAAACTGACAGGAGAGTAATAAAAGTGAATTTCTGCATTTTGATTATGGTTATGGTTAATTCAAAATGCTGCGCTTCGAAAGTACGGAATTTATTCACTCATGTCAAATCAAGTTTTTGTTAACCCTCCCTATCAAAACTCCACCTTATAACTTAACACTGGAATCAAGCCTACTCCAGGCTCAATAAAAGTCTGATCGGCAGAGTTGGACCAGTTTTCCCTGGCTGTCACATTTTGTAAGTCGAG
This sequence comes from Reichenbachiella sp., assembly GCA_965222305.1. GTDB lineage: Bacteria > Bacteroidota > Bacteroidia > Cytophagales > Cyclobacteriaceae > Reichenbachiella. The sequence goes on along the minus strand of OZ244943.1, from coordinate 4,062,628 downwards.
ACGCCACTCCGAGGTATGCTTCTTCTTGTTTTTCCTATAGTAGAACTGAAGATCTAGCCTAAAGTAGGTCGGTAAATGCTCCTCATAGAGTTTCTCAAGGTTATTTCCCCTGATGCGTTCATTACCGGATACTCCCGCCTTGCTGCTAAATCCAAAAATGTTCGTTTTCTTTTTTCCAACTATCCATTCCTTTCCTCCAAGGGCATTAAAAGAATAGTTGCCATTGTACCGTGTGTTCCTCTCTATTCCATCAGCAGCCGTGTATTTAGAAGTGAAAATCGTACCTGTCAAAAGGAGGAAATTATGGTTTGAAAACTTCTTGTCTATTGTAAATTCCACACCCATATTCTTCCCTGTCCCAGCACTGACAAGCGGCCATTGGATGTAGCCCTGAGTCAAGTTGATTGTAGAAAACCATCGGTAGCCAACAGAGTCAACCACCGGCACATCGTACAAATGCTGGTAGTAAAATTCCATTTTGAAATATGTGTTTCGATTCCAGGCATGGTCATAGCCCAAAACCCCATGAATCGCCTTAGTGACCGGCAGGGTTCTGTTGTTGTCCTGATGGGTCGGATTACCATTGGAATCAAAGCCATTACCAAGGTAGTATTCCAGGGATTCCATCCGACTGTGCAATCCAAGACCTACAGATATTGACCTTCTTTCATCAAATTTCCACTTGATGCTACTCCGCGGCTCAATGGTAAGTTCCTCATTCATGTCGAAATAAAATAAATGGGCACCATTAACCCAACTAAGATTCTCACTCAGTCTAAACTTCCATGACGCATAGACTTGCTGTGTCCATGTGGCGTCATTGTCATCAAAAAACACCTGATCCGATAGTGGGGAATTGGTAGAATCATACGGTGTCCGGGTGTCCTGATAGTTGAAATCCAAAATACTGTAGGTCGCTCCTGTTTCAAGCGAATGACGTGGCCCAAACTTATGATTCAAAATCACCGAAGCGCGCCAGTAGTTTCGATCAAAAGTATTGTATTCCACCACGGTGCCTTCCTCAAGGTAGTTGTCAATTATTTTCGTCCCGGCCCAGGAAAGGGATGTTTCCAGGTAGGTGCTATTGCTAAGCATTGATTGATTTTTGAGGCCAACGATACCCATATTGTAGTCCTCCTGGTCATAAAAGAAATCCTCTCCACCATGGTAATGGCTCAAGCCCCCTACTCCAAATAGTGAAAACGTTCCCAGTTTGGCAGTAGGAAAATTCACTTTAAACGACAAATCCTGAAAGGTATTAGTAGACTCACCGGTATCAAGTAGACCCAGATCACTCAAAATCCCTAAAGTAGAGTACCTATAGTTGAACAAGTAAGAACTACCGCCGGAGCGACTGATCGGCCCTTCGGAAGACACATCCAAACCCAACAGCCCAGCTTGAATGGTTCGCTCGTGTTGTTGGTCATTTCCTTTACGCAAATGCATGTCAAACACCCCCGAAAGAGCGTTTCCGTATTGCGGGGCAAATGCCCCCGTAAAAAAATCTGATCTTGACAGCATCTGAGAACTAAGCATACTTATCCCTCCGCTGGAAGCGCCCGGGAGTGAAAAGTGATTGGGGTTAGGAGCTTCAATTCCCTCTACCTTCCATAGAATCCCCCGAGGAGTGTTGCCACGAATGATTATGGAATTAGTTAAGTCATTGGAACCCATTACGCCAGCAAAAGAAGAAGCAAGCCTCAAGGGATCCCCTAAGCCCACTGCAAATCGTTTGGTCTCCTCAACTGTAAAGGATCGACCACTCACAAGAGCCATTTCATTCATAGGGCTAGAGGCGACACCAGAGCCCTTGATAACCACTTCGTCCATTTTGACGATTGACTCAACAATCGGAATATTGACGACTGCCTCCTTGCCCACTCCAATCAAAACATTGGGAATGGTTTTTTGCTCAAATCCCACGCAGTTCACTTTAAGTGTGACCCTACCCACCGGTACTTTTTCTATTCGATAACTGCCGTTGACATCCGTCACCCCTCCGAGGATCGGCTGTGCGCCGTCCACCACCACCGTAGCACCTACGATGGGCTGTCTGCTGTCAGCATCAGTGATTTCTCCTCTGATCGTCTGATACATCTGGTGGTATTTAAGAATGACATTTCCATTGAGAAATTCATATGAAATAGGCAGGTCTTTCAGCACCATATCAAGAGCTTGTGTCAGTGAAAGGTTTTTTCCGGAAACGGAGACAGCGGTTTGCATCGGGAGGGTCGAACTGCTGTAAGAAAATGATACCCCTGATGTTCGCTCAAGATATTCGATCACCCCAATGAGTGGAGTGCCGTTGAATGCTACATCAAAAGTTGTTTCTGCCTGCGCATAGGCGTTGAGCACCAGGCAGACCAATAGAGCTGTAAAAATCTTATTCATGATTGGTTTTGGTTGGAGGCTTAGCACCCTTTTCCTTTAAGTATTATTTGAGTTTGTGTTTTTTCGACTTTCAGGTCGAGCAAGACCGAAAGCACCTGAAGGATTTCATCCAGCTTTGGGTCTTTGAACCGGCCGGTAAATCGGCATTTGCCGATTTCGGGATTTTCCAAAGCTATATCCACTTCAAAATGCTCGGACAAATCCCTTACCACAGAAGTCATGAGCGCATTGTCAAATTCTAGCTTACGAGTTCGCCAAGCCAGGTCGTTTTCATTCCAGGTCAACTCTTCAATAAGTCCTGACTTCTTGTCTAGTGAGGCGGTCATCCCGGGCAATAGATCAAACTCCCGATTACCGTTTGAAAACCTTACTTTTCCTTCCAACAGATTGACTTGTACGAATTGCAACTCGGGCCTTCCATTAATCTCGAAACTCGTGCCAAGTACCTCGGTGAATGAACCCTGACTTTTTACAACAAAGGGCTTCGTCCTATCATGTGCCACCTCGAAAAACGCCTGACCGGAAAGTGATACATTCCTCTGGTTCTTGCCAAAATCCTCCTCCACCGTCAGGCTGGAAAGTTGGTTTAATAATATCTTGGTGCCATCCGCTAGTTCGATTTGATGTGTTTGATTTTCTCCTGTTGTATAAATGGTTTCATCGGAACCAAATAAGTATAAAAACGCTCCTATGATCAGCAAAACGCTTGCAGCCACTCCGGACAGCCAGGGCCATAGTTGGATTTCTTTGGCCTTTTTCTCCGTTCGTTTTTCATTGAATTCCTGCCAAGAGTATTCGAGGTTGACTTTCAGGTCGAGATCCAACCTTCCCGATGTTTCCCATACCCTTTTTAGGTATTCAAACTCTTCTTGTGACTGGGGGTTGGACAATTCCGAATTGAGAATTTCTTCGTCCTTTTCGGAAATGGTGCCGGACAGCTTCCTGCTGACCAGCTCAATGAATCTTGATGAATCCATGGTTTTTGTCTTGTTTCGATCCTATGACGAACAAGCAAAAAGGAACACGTATGGTTTTTGAAAAAATATTTCAGGCCAGGATTTCCCCAAGCACGAATAGAAACCCCAGAAAGTCAATGAAGTACTTTCTCAGATCTGTCCTGAACCTCTTAAGGGCATTGGAGATTTGAGTTTCTACCGTTCTGATAGAAATGGATAGATAGTCAGCGATTTCATCATTGGTTAATCCTTCGAACCTACTGAGGGAAAAAATCAATCGGCACTGTGGTGCCAGTTCGGAAAGAGCCTTTTCTATGGCAGGCTTTAATTCCTGATCGGAAACGGAAACGTCGTCCTCTTTCCACTCCAATCCCGTGAAGTCATCGGTCTGATCTTTTCTTAGTTTGATGTGATCCAAAGCGGCATTTCGGGTCATCCGGACGATGTATGCCTCTACATTTTCAACTGATGTAAGTGACTCCCTCTTATTCCATAGTTTGACGAAAACCTCCTGTGCTATGTCCTCAGCAGCTTGTCTGTCGGAAATTAAATAATAAGCGATCCTAACCGATTGGGTAAAATGGCGGAAGTAGAGATTCTTGAATTCTTCTTCGTTTGAAAAGTCTATAGATTGGATGCCTGAGGACATACGTCGGTTGATTGTCAGCAGTCAAAGCTAAAAAAAGAAAAATTCACTCCGAGACTTAAAGCCCTTCGCTCACCATCTTTTTGATTTTGTCAGCCTTTTCGAAATGATCCAACTTGTGCTTCATGATCCACCATTCGGCTACTTCCATCAGTAGCTCGGGATTGCTATTCTTGTTTTCAAAAAAGGCGTAGAAGGACAACCCTACTTTCGGCCCTTTCTTATCAATTTTCTCATCGCACACGGCAATGATTTTATTGCGAATAGATGTGTTCATAAATAGTTAGGTGTGTGCAGAATGAGGCTGTCTCAAAAGCTGGTCATTTCTGGTCATCTTTGGGCTGTTCTCTTACCCAATCAACCTTCTTATCAATCGACTTTCGCTTGCCCTTGGGCCATTTGTCCTTTTTGGGCATACCTACGTAAAGAAAGCCCATCAGCATATCTTTTTTCTTTAGCCCAAAGAACTTCTTTGCTTCATCCTTATAGGTCAACCCTCCTGTACTCCAGTAGCAACCCACGCCGTTTGCTGTGGCGGTCAGGTACATATTCTGTACGGCAGCAGCCACAGCAGCGATTTCTTCCATTTCCGGCAGGGACTTATCCCGTTTCATACCTATGGCTATGATATGAGAGCACTTTCTAAGCTTTTTGGTGAGCTTATCGAGTTTGTCCTGATCGGTTTTTTTTCCCTCTTTGGCTTTCCCATGAATCGCCACAAACTCCTGCAGCCCTTCATCACAGAAGACTGTAAAACGCCAGGGCTCGGTAAACTTATGGGTCGGGGCCCAATTGGCATTCTCGAGCATGGTCTCGATCACCTCGTCAGGCACTCTTTCGCCAGAGTAGTCCGCCGGGAATATCGACCGTCTGTTGCGGATCAGGTGATTCGCTTCTTCTTTGTTAAACTCCATGGTTGTTTACTTAACGAGGGCAAGCACTTCAATGTTGGTGCTGTCCGAAGGCAATTGCATTTGATCCAACTGATCTGTCCAGTAGCTGCGAATCGAATCAAACTCATATTTGTTCTCCTCCAGAATAGGGTTCGATGGGGGAAGCTTTACCTTGAGTGCATCTACTTGCTTTCCATTCTGCCAAAAACGATAGCAGAGATGCGGTCCACTCGCCAGGCCTGTAGACCCAACAAAACCAATCACCTGGCCGCGTTTCACCTTCACCCCTTTTCGAATTCCTTTTTTGATCTTGGACATGTGCAGGTACTGGGTAGCCAGATTACCATTATGCTTGATCTTCACATAGTTTCCATTGTTGGCTTTGTATCGGGCATGAGTCACTACCCCATCCGCTGCCGCGAAAATGGGCGTACCCCTTGGAGCAGCATAATCCGTTCCCAGATGGGCTTTATATCTTTTCTGAACCGGGTGATAGCGCCTCCCGGTGTATCGAGAACTAATTCGAGTAAATGTCAACGGGGCTTTCAAAAATTCCCTTCTCAGACTCTCCCCTTCAGCATTGAAATAATCTGCCCCCTCTCCCTGATCAAATCGAAAACCATAATAGGGCTGATCGATATGATAAAAATAGGCCGCTTTGATTTCACCTGTTTCAACTACTTCACCATCCACATAGTGTTCGTCATAAATGATCTTGTAAGTGTCTCCTTGCTGAATGGCAAAGAAATCTACCTGCCAGTTGAAGACTTCAACCAGCTTGTTGACCAAATCGGCATTTCCTCCATCTTTGAGCATATCGACATAAAGAGAGGTCTGGATATCCCCCACCATCTCCTTTTCCCTGATTTCGATAGGTCGCTTGTCTGCATATACATCTACAATCGAGTCCTCAAAATCGAATACCACATAGTCGATGGGGTTAGGACGATAGATAAAGTGAGTCGCCCTTTTGATACTATCCTCTTGATAAAGGATAGAATAAGGCTTTCTGACTCCAATTCTTCGTACGTCAAAAACTTCTTTGGATTTGATGGAGGCCTGGTACAAGGCTTCATTGGTCACCTGATAAGACCCCAATATGTCTGCCAAACGTTGGTTCCTTTTGATCTTGCCCTCAAAAATGTTGAGAGAATCCACGACAATCCCAAAGTACATGGTCGGCACGTACTCCGGTACTGTATCGGCTACAACTAATTGTGATGGATCATCTTCTGTGGCACTTTGGGGTGGTTTGTAAAAGTACAGCGCGGCGAAGCACACTGTCATAGCCACAAAAGAGTATAACCTCTTTTTTTTCCTACCCATATATTCTCAAAATCAGCGACTTGGATTCGAAAACGCCTCTTTGGCTGAATCCAAAAACTGCACAAAACTAGCAATATTTAGGTCATAAGCCTTGGGTTGAATCAAAAGTTTGCCGTCTGTATCAAGTATCACATAAAACGGCTGTGCATTGTTATTGAACCTGGAAATTTGAAAATCGGCGTTCTTTTTGCCAATGGTTTTCTTGACTTTTCCGTCGTAAGATGAAGTGATCCACTCCGGTTCGGGCAATTCCGTTCTGTCATCTACATAGAGCGCCACCAATACAAAATCATTCCTCAATCGAGACAAAACCTGCTCATCTGACCAAACCCGGGCTTCCATTTCACGACAGTTGACACAGCCGTGTCCTGTGAAATCAATGAACAACGGTTTATTCTGCTCTTTGGCGCAAGCCAATGCCTGATCGTAATCAAAATATCCTGTCAGTCCATGAGGCCAGTGGAGCTCGTCTGCATACTTAGGAGATTCACAAATTGCATTTTCTGAACCTTCAGGAGCACTGTATCGACTGATCACAAAATCCTGAGATGAGAGGGGAGGTAAATAGCCGGAAAGAGCCTTTAGCGGAGCTCCAAACATTCCCGGAACCAGATAAACCACGAATGAAAACGTGATTACAGCCAGGATCAACCCTCCGATGGAAGTATGCTCCGATTTGGAATCATGAGGCATTCGGATTTTACCTAAAAAGTAAAGTCCAAGAAGACCGAAGATCACAATCCATGCAGCCAAGTAAATCTCTCGATCCAAAATATGCCAGTGATATGCCTGATCGGCTATGCTCAAGAATTTAAGTGCGAGGGCTAATTCCAGGAACCCCAAAACCACTTTCACGCTATTCAACCACCCCCCCGATTTGGGCAGGGATTTCAACCACCCGGGGAAAATCGCGAATACAGTAAACGGAAGTGCAAACGCCATGGAAAATGCGAACATTCCCAAAATCGGCTTGATAATTTCTCCACCGGCAGAAAGAACCAAAACGCTACCCACTATCGGCACAGTACATGAGAAAGAAACCAAAGCCAGAGTAAAAGCCATAAAGAACACGCCGATCATTCCTCCTTTTTCCGCTTTAGCGTCTACCTTGTTCACCCACTTGCTGGGAAGGGTGATTTCAAAGGCCCCAAGAAAGGAAATGGCAAAAACCACAAATAGTACGAAAATGAATGTATTGGGTAGCCAATGCGTGGCCATAGCATTCAAACCATCCGCACCTAAGATAAAAGCGAATCCCGTCCCTAAAATCGTGTAGATCAAAATGATCGAGAGTCCGAAAAACAAACCTGTCCTGATCGCTTTAGCTCGACTCTGATCCTGGTCTTTTAAGAAGAAAGAAACGGTCATAGGGATCATAGGGAATACGCATGGAGTAACCAATGCTGCCAGTCCCGTAACAAAGGCAAGAACCATAAACCAAATCAGACTGAGCTGCTCTGGGGACTGTACTTCTATGGATTCGGCTGATGCAATCTCCTTTTTCTCCTCAAACTTCCGTGGCTTGGCAAAATCAAACTCTTCGTCAAATGGTATGCACTTACCATCTACATCCGTACAGACCTGGTAGAATACACTTCCCTTAACCTCCGGGCTTTCTGCTAGCACTTTGATTTTTTGTATGAACTGGCCATAGGGCTGGAAATAGGTGATCTCTCCCTCCCAAAGCGAGTCGTATTTTCTTTTAGGCTTGATGGGCTGAATCTCACCGATCAGCTCATAGCTGTCATGGGGGGTAAAAGTAAATTCCGTGACCAACGGCCCCAGATTTGGATCAAAATCCGTAGAGTAGAGATACCAACCTTCGTCGATTTTAATATTAAACACCACGTCTACTGTGTCCCCAGGTTTGGGGGTGGGGTTGGACATTTTTTCTTCCCACTCTGCCGGGTGGAGTATCTGGGAAATAGCCTGGAAAGAAAATAATACAAGGGCGAAAACGATCGATCTCTTCATATGCATAGTATATCAATGGCTTACTAATCGCAAAATAGGAGAAAAAGTTTCCGAAGTGAAAAATGAATAAAAAAATAGCCCTGGATTTGCACCCAGGGCTATTTGAAATTTTCTGCTAGCTAAGGCTTATAGCCCAAAAGCAATCTTCACCTTGTCTACATAGTCCAGCTTCTCCCATGTGAAAGTCTCAACTTCCTTCGTGGTATCACCACCGGGAGTATTGAAAGTCACAGTTTTCGTTTCAGGAGTTCTACCCATATGACCATAGGCAGCGGTCTCAGAGTAGATTGGATTTTTTAGTTTCAAACGTTTCACCAGAGCTCCGGGTTTCATGTCAAAGATCTCAGAAACTTTCGCGGCAATAGCACCGTCATTTAAATCTACTTTGGCTGACCCAAAAGTATTTACAAAAATTCCCATAGGCTCCGCCACTCCGATCGCATAAGACACCTGCACAAGAATCTCATCAGCTACACCAGCAGCTACCAGGTTCTTAGCTATGTGGCGGGTCGCATAAGCAGCAGATCTGTCCACTTTAGAAGGATCTTTTCCAGAGAAGGCCCCTCCTCCGTGTGCTCCTTTTCCTCCGTATGTATCTACGATGATTTTTCTACCTGTCAAGCCGGTATCTCCGTGAGGACCACCGATCACAAACTTACCCGTAGGGTTGATGTGATACTTGATTTGGTCATTGAACAAAGCCTGAAGTTCTGGTTTCAACTGCTTCACCACTCTAGGGATAAGGATACTCTTGATATCCTCCTGGATTTTAGAAAGCATAGCGGCTTCCTCATCAAAATCATCGTGCTGCGTAGAGATCACGATCGCATCAATTCTGACTGGCTTGTTGTCATCACTATACTCAATGGTCACCTGCGACTTGGCATCAGGTCTTAAGTAAGTAATGTCAGTATTTTCTCTTCTGATTTTCGCTAGTTCGATCAAAAGCATGTGCGACAGATCCAATGCCAATGGCATGTAGTTTTCTGTTTCACTAGTCGCGTAACCAAACATCATTCCCTGGTCACCTGCGCCCTGCTCTTCTTCGGTAGCTCTTTCCACACCCTGGTTGATGTCCGGAGATTGCTCGTGGATGGCTGAAATAACTCCACAGCTATCTCCATCAAACTGATATTCACCTTTTGTATAACCGATTTTGTTGATCACATCCCTGGCTACCTGCTGTACGTCTACGTAGGATTTGGTTTTCACCTCACCACTCAATACGGTCAGACCGGTAGTCACCAATGTTTCACAAGCAACTTTTGACTCAGGGTCAAATGCGATGAAGTTATCAAGAAGTGCGTCCGAAATTTGATCAGAAACTTTATCAGGGTGTCCCTCAGACACAGACTCAGATGTAAATAGATATGGCATAGTATTAATTTTAAGGCTGCAAAGTTATCAGAAAAAGGGACTTTCAAAAACAAATTCTGGTTAATGAAAAAGACTAAAGATCACCGGAACTTTATGTAAGTCAGGCCGTTCCTTTTTCCATTCAACGATGGTCAAGGTTTGGATATACTCCTGTGCTCCTGTGATATCGCGAGCAACTGATAATTGGGTAGAGCCACTGCAATTATTGAGCAAATCCTCAAATAGCTTTTGATTGCGATAAGGCGTATCCATAAAGATCTGGGTCTGGTTTTTTTTGAGGGCATCTCTTTCCATCTCCTTTATTTTTTGGGCCCTTTCCTTAGCATCTATCGGTACATAGCCATGGAACACGAACGACTGACCATTGAACCCAGACCCCATCAGTGCCATGAAAATGGAAGACGGCCCGCTCAGTGGAACTACCTGTGCCCCCAATTGATGTGCAATCTTGACCGCCACAGAGCCCGGGTCGGCTATGCCCGGACAGCCCGATTCAGACATGACCCCTACGTCCTTTCCAGATTTTATTGGCTCCAGCAATTTTCTGATTTCCCGCTCGGAGGTTTTCTTATCGAGGAGTTCAAATCTCAAATCCTCAATTGTCAATCCTAAATTCAGTCTACTAATGTATCTGCGTGCGGTCCGAACGTTTTCTACTAAAAAGTAATCAAGATTGGAAATGACCTCCCTTACCTGAGGGGTGATCACGGCCTCCTCGGTGCCTTCAGATATGACCGTAGGGATCAGGTATAGCTTTCCTTTTTTCATTCGAGGAAACTCATGACCTTTTGATAAAATGCATCTGGCTGCTCAGCATGCAGCCAATGTCCCGCACCTTCCAGGGTGGTCAGCTCCGAATGTGGAAAAATCTCCTGGATATCCTCCCAGTCTTCATCTAGAATGTAATCCGAATTTCCTCCACGCATGAAGAGCGTATCATTTTCTATCGGCAAATGATAATCAAGTGCTTTACCTATTTGCTCAATGCCACGATCCAGCACATCCAGGTTCATTTTCCATGAGAATCCATTACCCGACCGTGCTATATTTTTCATTAAAAATGTCCTTACACCTACCTCAGGAATAAACTTCTTCAAAACCTCGTCAGCCTCCTCCCTGCTACTGATACTATCAATGGGCACTGATTTCAATCCTTCCAAAATTGTCTGATGATGGACCGGGTAAAACCTGGGTCCGATATCTGCGACGATCAGTTTTTCAATATCGTATTGATGAAAGGCTGCAAATTGCATCACAGTCTTGCCGCCCATTGAGTGCCCCAGCAAATGAGGATTTTCAAGGCCATAATGAGCAATATAGTTTTCCAAATCATGAACCATGTGCTCATAGCCCCAATCCTCCGAATGAAAGGAACGGCCATGATTTCTCTGATCTACCAAATGCACCTGAAAGTTTTCTGAAAACCTTTTACCCAGGGTCAGCCAGTTGTCCAGCGACCCCATAAAACCGTGCACTATGATTAGCGGTTGGCCTTCGCCAAATACTTTATGATTAAGTAATTCCATTTATTTGAGCTGTCTCAGGTAAAGTTGAATTGTGTTTTCCAGGCCCATATACAGTGCATCACAAACCAATGCATGGCCAATAGAGACCTCTTCTATAAACGGCATTTGTTCTTTCATATATTTCAGGTTATCCAGATCCAGATCGTGTCCCGCATTCACGCCAAGTCCGATGTTGTGAGCCAACTCGCCAGCAGTTTTGTAGGGTGCCAATGCATTCAATCTATCGGCATGATATCCAGTTGCATAAGACTCTGTATATAATTCAATTCGATCTGTTCCTGTTTTTTTCGCCCCTTCAATCATCTTCTCTACCGGGTCTGCAAAAACCGACACCCTAACACCTGATTCTTTAATACGAGATACGATCTCTTTGAGCATCGACTCATTCTCGATGGTATCCCAGCCGGCATTGGAGGTGATCGCATCAGGTGCATCGGGCACCAGAGTGGCCTGATCAGGTTTTACTTCTTCGATAAATTTTAAATATCGTTCATCCGGATAGCCTTCAATGTTGAATTCGGTTGTTACGACTTCCCTTAGCTGATATACATCATCTGTAGTGATATGTCTTTCGTCGGGCCTTGGGTGAATGGTAATTCCCTGGGCCCCAAATCGCTCACAGTCCCTGACCACCTCCACGAGGTTAGGATTATTACCCCCACGAGCATTTCTCAAAGTGGCGATTTTATTTACGTTTACACTGAGTTTTGTCATACAAAAAGCTTATCCCTTGTTTACCGAATAGGGCAAGAAATGTTTCTTACTATTTTTGCGCAAAATTAATCAAATCGTGGATTCAAAGATTGCAATACTATGAGCCTTAAAGACCAAATAAATTCAGACATCAAAGCGGCTATGCTCGCCAAAGAAAAAGATAAGCTAACTGCACTCCGAGCCATCAAGTCCATGATCCTGCTGGCAGAAACTGAAAAAGGAGCTGAAGGGGGTGTATCTGAAGATGCCGAAATGAAGCTACTCATGAAGGCCGCTAAGCAAAGAAAAGACTCTCTTGATTTGTACCGAAAAGAAGGAAGAGATGACCTGGCCGACAAGGAGCAAGGAGAATTAGACATTATTAATTCCTATCTACCCAAGCAGCTTTCCGAGGATGACTTGAAAGCCGAATTGGAAAAAGTGATCGCCCAGGTAGGTGCATCAGGCCCACAAGATATGGGCAAGGTCATGGGTGCTGCTACCAAATCCCTCGCAGGAAAAGCCGACGGCAAGACCATTTCGTCCATGGTGAAAACCCTATTGAGCTAAGTCTTGAATACAGTAGACATAGTCATATCAATCCTATTGATCATAGGGGCATATTCCGGCTATAAAAAGGGATTTGTGATGGAGATTGCTTCATTACTGGCGTTTTTTGTGGCTATAATAGCCGGCATCAAACTGCTTGACTGGGGGATTCAGTTTTTATCCAACTATATCTCCGGCATAGATCAGGTTCTGCCCATCATGGCATTTGCCATGATTTTTATCGGCACGATCATTCTGGTCAATTTTATTGGCAAAACACTCAAACAATTTCTGGATATGACGCTCCTAGGCAATTTGGATGATGTGGCCGGAGCTATCACGGGAGTAGCCAAATGGGTACTCTTCATCAGTATATTCATTTGGATCTACGAGTCTTTTGCAGGAAACCACATTGCCGAAATGGCAAAAACCAGTATTCTGTACGAACCTATCTCAACAATCGCCCCAGGGGTGTTCCGAATATTTTCGGCCCTGTATCCAACCTTTATGGAAATGTTTGATACAGGCCATGAAATGATAAATAACAATCCAATTAACGTGTGATTAACATAGATTGGGTATCTTTTGCACTTAAATAACCATTGATCAAAATGCCGCAAGTCAAGAACCTGACAGTCAAGAAAGAAGGAGCTTACGAGTTTATAGAAGAAGGTGAAGGAAGTATCATGCTTCTGCTGCATGGCTTGTTTGGTGCCTTGAGTAACTGGGAAGCTGTGGTTCATCGTTTTTCTGGCAAGCACAAGGTGGTCATCCCTATGCTGCCCATTTATGAGCTGCCGGTTCGGGAAGCGGGATTAGAAAAGCTTCTTGAATTTTTGGAGGGTTTCCTGGAATTCAAGGGATATGACAAATTCGATGTAATGGGCAACTCTCTCGGAGGGCATTTGGCATTGATGTACGTTTTAAAATACCCTGAAAAAGTAGATCGTATGATTCTGACAGGAAGCTCTGGTCTATTTGAAAATGCCATGGGAGGGTCGTTCCCAAAGAGGGGCAACTACGAGTATATCAAGGATCGCGTCGAATACACTTTCTATGATCCAAAGACAGCCACCAAAGAATACGTCGATGAGATTTTCGAAACACTAAAGAGTATCCCGGCGTGTATGAGGATTGTTGGCATTGCAAAATCTGCACAAAGAAATAATTTGTCGGATGTATTACATAAAATCGAAAACGAGACGTTATTGATCTGGGGTTTGAACGACACGATCACTCCACCGCGTGTCGCCCATGATTTTAATAGATTGATAAAAAACTCTACCTTACGCTTCATAGATAAGTGCTGCCATGCACCCATGATGGAGCAACCCGAAAAATACAATGACATACTAGAAGAATTTTTGAACCAAAGAGTGTCGGCATGAGAGCCAAAGACCTGATCAATTATACCATTCCACCACTGAAAGTGACAGACAAAATCGAGAAAGCCCTCGAATGGATGAGGGAACTCCATGTCCATGAGCTCCCTGTTGTAGAGGATGGTAAATTCATTGGGTTGTTCAATGAAAATCTCTTCATAGATGTAAAGGCTGATGCTGAAGAAGTAGGTGACTTCCAATTGATCAGCGCACACTTATTTGTAAATCAGGACGAACACTATTACGAACTACTCAAAAAAGCCTACGATGCCAGCTCCAATCTGGTCGCAGTAGTCAATGAGGACGAAACCTATATTGGAGCTGTTACTGTCCAGGATGTCGTAGAGGCCTTTTCCAAAATGTCGTCTATTCACAGCCCAGGTACAATCATCGTACTGACGGTAGCTACCGCCGACTATTCCATGACAGAAATCGGCCGAATCGTAGAAAGTGAGAATGGAAAAATACTCAGTAGTTTCACTGAACATATAGAAGGAGACGCTGAGAAAATCCGTGTCACGGTCAAAATCAATTTGGACACACCCAATTCCATTATTTCCTCTTTTGAACGATTCGGATACATGGTCACTTCAGTTTTCGGTAAAGAAAGCGACAGCAATCTAGACAAAGAACGTTTGGATACCCTGATGCGCTATCTCAAAATTTAGCCTTCAGTCAGGAATGAAAATCGCCCTTCATGGTAGGAAAATCTCGAGCGTCTCATTGCCGTTTGTAGAAAAGATCATCGATAAGATAAGATTCTACGGATCAGAAGTCATCGTCACCAATGAATTTGCCGAATCCAACAAAAAAATAAACAAAGCCCTAACGGGTTGTGAGATCGTCAACAAATCCGTGGAACTATCCCACATCGATTATTTTTTTAGTCTGGGAGGTGACGGCACCCTGCTGGAGACCGTGGCTAAAATTGGGCGCCTGGAGATTCCTATCTTAGGTATCAACATGGGCAAGCTTGGATTTCTGGCTACTACTTCCACCAATGATCTGGATACAGCCTTAGAAAAATTCTTTCAAAAAGAGTTTTCGTTTGACGACCGGATGCTCATTCATTTGGATAGTAATCAGGATGTGTTTGGGGAACTCAATTTTGCGCTGAACGAAGTGGCAATCCTAAAAAGAGATACTTCATCCATGATCATCGTGCATTGCTATGTAGATGGGGAGTTTATGAATACCTACTGGGCTGATGGGCTGATGGTATCAACTCCCACAGGTTCTACAGGGTACTCTCTGAGTGCCGGAGGTCCGCTGGTTCTACCGCAGTCCGACAACTTTATTATCACCCCGGTAAGTCCTCACAATCTTAATGTTCGTCCGCTTATAGTGTCAGGGTCTAGCATCATCTCATTTGAAATAGAAGGGAAGGGTAGAAAATTCCTAACCTCGCTTGACTATCGCTCCTATACGGTGGACAACTCTATTAAACTTTCGGTTCGAAAGGAGAATTTTAGAGCAAAACTGATCAATCTGAAGGGATATAACTTTTTTGACACCCTCAGAAACAAATTAAATTGGGGTTTGGATATTAGGAATTAGAATAATTATGGAATATTTTTCGCTTTTAATTTAATTTGCGGATATAATAGTTTTAGCAAGCAGGTCGTTTGAATACTTGAAATGAGAAACAAACTAATCATAGGATTTGTGTTATTCTTTGTCTTTTCGCTCGTAATTGACGCTGAAGCACAGAAAAGACGAAGAAATCGCTATGGCTACAAAAGGTCAAAGAGTAAGAAATTCTCTAAATACAGCGGAGGAAAAGTAGGATACTCCGGAGTAGGAAATCCCAAATACACCACTGTAGGCGCTAGTATCAACGGCACCTATTATTTTGGTGATATTTCGAACTCCTCTTCCAAGTTCAGCACTGAGTACAAGTTTGTTCCAGACGGATTTGGTCTTACCTATACAAAAGTTCTTCACCCCGGCATTCATGGCCGAGTGGCGTTTAACTGGCTAAATATCAAGGCGGATGACTTTGAAACGGGAAAGTACAACTCCGAAGACCCAAGCGAAAAAGGGCGTTGGGATCGAAACTATCATTTCAAAAACTCTATTTACGAACTGTCAGCCGGTTTTGAAATTGACATGATACCCAGCAACAGCGGTGCAAGAGGGAGATTTCCAATTAACCCCTATATGTTCGTAGGGGTCGCGGGCTTCTTCCATGCTCCGAAAGCCAAAGCACCGGAATACGATCAAGCCGGAAACCCTACCGGCAAAGCTGGACAATGGGTGGATTTGCAGTCTTTAGGCACGGAGGGCCAACATTCTGATTCCTTAAATCTCAAACCATATAGCAAATTCCAGTTTGCCATTCCTTTGGGATTAGGTGTTAAGGTCAAATTGACCAGTAGACTAGACCTCAATGTAGAACTTGGATTTAGGTATCTTTTCACCGATTACCTTGATGATATTGGAGGAAATTATGCAAGCCTCGATGCTTTTGGCGGCAATCACCTCGCAAGAGCTCTGTCTGAGAGAGGGGCAGAGCAAACAGCAATGATGAGTGGAAGTAGTCGGCTGGATGGAAATGGAAATCCACTGTATAGCGTGGGTACGACTAATGTAGAATTGGACACGTCTAATCCAGATGTAATGTGGGATCCTGGTGCCAGTGGTGCATATACTCATGGTCAAAACTATTTGGTAGGAGGTAACCGAGGTAGCTCCGCCAATGATTTTTATGTTGCCACACAAATACGGCTGGTATACATCCTTGACAAAAAAGGAATGTCGAAAGGGAAGTTTAGATAATAAATCAGCCACATGGCTGTTATCCCATTATGAATTACAAATTATTGCCGATACTCTCGGCATTTATTTTTTTAGGACTTTGCAGCCAGGCTCAGGATACTGAATACGGACTCGCGCTTGGTGGACTCACCTATTCAGGAGACCTTCAAAAGGGATCTCTTCTATCTCAACCACAGCTCGGTATACAAGCTATCTATCGTATCAACCATGACGAAGACGTATCATTCAAGTTTGCCCTACTCTATGGAGGTATCCAGGGCAGGGACTCAAAGCCTTACGATGCGTTGGGGGAAGCCCGAGGTGCAAGTTTTAGTCGAAAGTTCGTGGAACTGAGTTCCGTCTTCGAATTCCATTTTGTAGACTACAAACACGAAAACTCCACTATCAAATTCTCACCCTATCTATTCGCGGGCGTTGGATTTACTAATTTTTTCAACCTTGATCAGCAAGATGATTTCAGTTCGATTCAACCTGTGATCCCTTTTGGTCTTGGCATTAAGCATCTGGTTGGAAAACAATTTTCAATGGCCGTAGAGTTCGGTTCCCGAAAGACCTTCCTGGATGATATTGACAAGATCTCAGGGGGGGACACATCGAACAAGTCAAATTTTCAATTTGGAAATCCTGCCAACAATGACTGGTATCATTTTTTCAATGTGTCCTTCAGTTATATCTTGTACAAGATACCCTGTCGATACCGGTATGTACCCAACAAGTCCTTGTACTCCAAATGAAAACCACGTATTGGGTTTCAATTCAATGAAAAAAAGCGCAAATTTGCCGATTGATTTTCAACGGTGCTCCACAAATCAGGTATGATAGAAAAGATTGATCCAAATAAAATTCCTTCGCATGTAGGGATCATTATGGATGGAAACGGACGGTGGGCCAAGAAACGGGGAGCCTCACGAATCTTTGGACATCAAAACGCAATTAAAGCGGTCAGAGATGTGACGGAGGGTTGTGCAGAGCTCGGGGTAGACCAACTCACTCTTTTTGCATTTTCTACAGAAAATTGGGGCCGTCCGAAGACAGAAGTAGACGGTCTGATGAATTTACTAGTGTCTACCATCAAAAAAGAAATCCCAACGCTGACCAAAAACAATATCCGCTTGCAACCTATTGGGGATATATCGCATTTACCTACAGAGGCACAAAAGAACCTTGAGATTGCAATCAATGAAACTGCCAACAATAAGAAAATGGTTCTTTCATTGGCACTCAATTATAGCGGTCGGTGGGAAATTGTAAACTCTGTAAAGCAGTTGGTAGAAGATATTCAATCGGCAAAAATTGAGGATGAAATCAGCCCAAATCTCATACAGGAGTACATTAGCAGCCATGTGGCACCTGACGTAGAACTCATGATTCGTACCAGTGGAGAACATAGGATTAGTAATTTTTTACTGTGGCAGGCAGCCTATGCTGAACTGTACTTCACCGATACTTTGTGGCCGGATTTTAGAAAAAATGATCTGTATGAGGCCATAATCAACTTCCAAAACAGGGAACGCCGATATGGCAAAACAAGTGAACAATTAATTTGAATGAGGGGAGGCCGATCACTGGCAGGTATCAGCGATGAAATTTAAAATTCTTTTAGTCTTAATATTATTTTCCAATCTTGCATCTGCACAGATTCGGTTGGGCAATCAAAACATGCAACGGTCGAATCAAATAAACCTCAGCTACTCAAGCCCACAGGAATTTACTATTGCAGAAATTAATGTAGAGGGTGCTGAATTTCTCGACAAGATCGCCCTGGTATCTATATCAGGATTGAAAGTAGGTGATAAGATCAAGATACCGGGAGACGGCATCACCAGTGCCATTAAAAAACTATGGAAACAAGGCCTCATTGGGGACATTCAGATCTATGCCAGCAAAGTAGAAGGCAGTAACGTTTACTTGACCATTTCGCTCAAAGAGCGTCCCAGGCTGAGCCGGTTCGAGTTCTCGGGTATTACCAAAACCCAGGAGTCTGACCTCAAGGAAAAAATAGACCTGATACGTGGCCGCGTAATGACAGACGCTGTTGTAAAAAATGCTGAACTCACCGTCAAAAAATATTTCTACGAAAAGGGCTTCTTGAATACAGAAGTGAAAATCAATTATGATCAAGATGAGCTTGTGCGTAACAGTGTCATCATGAAAATTGACATTAAAAAGAATCGGAAGGTTAAAATCAGAGACATTCATTTCGTGGGCAACACTGAATTTAGCGATGCCAAGCTAAAGTCAAAAATGAAAAACAGCGGTGAGCGGCCAAGGTTTAAACTAGCCACTGCGGTGATTGGGATGGCAGTATATGCAGTAAAGTCTATATCAAATCCCAAAAAGAATGTACCCGACTCGTTGAAAACTAAACCCTCAAGTACGGCATTACAGATTCTTCAGGAAAACTTTAAACCCAACGTATTTAAGTCTTCGAAATTCGTGAAATCAGGTTTTGAAGAAGACAAGAAAAGCTTGATCACCTTCTATAACTCAAAAGGATACCGGGATGCCAAGATAGTGGAAGACACCATAGTGAATGTCGATGAAAACTCCATTGACATTATACTCCGAGTAGACCCGGGACAGCGCTATTATTTCAGAAATATCTATTGGGTGGGGAATTACATCCATACGGATGAAACGCTTGATAAAATCTTATCCATTGATAAGGGCGATGTATATAATCTGGAGCTGCTGGACAAAAAGCTAAACTTCAACCCAAAGGGAGAGCCTGATATCAGTTCGCTATATATGGACAACGGTTATCTTTTCTTCAGCATCAACCCGGTCGAAGTGATGATAGAGGGGGATTCTGTAGATGTGGAGATGAGGATTTACGAAGGGGCAAAGGCCAGGATAAGAAAGGTCTATGTCACCGGCAACGACCGAACCAATGATCATGTGATCATGAGGGAAATTCGAACATTGCCTGGGCAATATTTCAGTAGAGCGGATCTGATCAGAACTCAAAGAGAATTATCTCAGCTGGGTTACTTCGACCCTGAGCAAGTAGTGCCAAACCCTATGCCAAATCCTGAAGACGAAACTGTAGATATTGAATGGTCGTTGGTAGAGCGACCAAGCGACCAGATTGAGCTCTCCGGAGGCTGGGGAGGTTCCTTTGGATTTGTGGGTACGCTGGGCCTTACCTTCAACAACTTCTCTCTGCGCAACCTTACGCACTTTGACAAATGGAGACCCCTACCGGTAGGAGATGGACAAAAACTTTCTGTGAGGTTGCAAGCCAATGGACGAAGATACCAGAGTTATTCAGCAAGCTTTCAAGAGCCGTGGCTTGGGGGCAAGAAACCTCAGTCTTTTGGCGTAAGCTATAACTACTCCATCCAGCGACTGATCGACTATCGTACGGACAGACAGTACGGATCTCTGGAAGTGGGCGGTGTGACCGTAAGCTTGGGTCGTAGACTCAGATGGCCTGATGACTATTTTACTTTGAGTAATTCCGTGTCCTACCTCCAGTACACCTTGGAGGACTATGACTATGCTAATCAGTCGCTTGGATTCAGAACGGGAGTCGCGCACAATATCACTTTGAACACGACCCTGGCAAGAAATAGTGTCGATAATCCGATGTATCCAAGAAGCGGATCTTCGGTATCTCTGACCCTGTCCTTGACCCCTCCTTACTCTTCTTTCAACGATCTGGACTATGAAAGCGCCCCGAATGAGGAGCGATACAAATGGGTAGAATACCACAAGTGGATGTTCGATTCTAAATACTACATGCAGTTGGTAGGGAACCTCGTTTTGGAGGCTCGCGCCCACTTAGGATTTTTGGGCAGCTACAATAGTTCAACCGGCATCGGACCGTTCGAAAGATTCCAGCTGGGTGGTGACGGCTTGACAGGCACCAACTTCCTGCTGGGCAATGATGTCGTAGGGTTGCGTGGATATGAAAACAACAGCCTTACCCCGATAGATTACAACAGAGGAGTAAGTGGTGGTACGATTTATAATAAGTTTGTTTTTGAGCTGAGGTATCCTGTATCGCTCAACCCATCCGCTACCATCTATCTGCTGACATTCTCAGAAGCAGGAAACGCATGGAAGTCATTTGGCGACTATAACCCCAACAGGCTCTATAAAGCCAGTGGGGTCGGTGTAAGGATCTTCATGCCGGCATTTGGTTTGCTTGGTATCGACTGGGGCTATGGGTATGATCAGGTAGAAAACAACCAGGGTGTGCTGCAAAAAAGTGGAGGCCAGATACATTTCTCCATTGGGCAAACCCTCAGGTAATGAATATAAAAACGGTTTCTTAGCTATTCATATCACAAAAACCTATTTTTGGCAAAATATTTGAATGAGACCTCTCAATAAATATTATCTGGTATTCTTCACACTGATTTTTGTAGGCATTAGTGATGCTTTTGCGCAAAAGTTTGGGTATGTCGACACCAACTACATTCTAAGCCAAATGCCTGAATACGCTGAGGCCAAAGCAGAAATCGACAAGATATCTCAGACCTGGGCGCAGGAGGTACAGGACATGTACAAGGAGATCGAAGAGATGGAGGCGTCCCTCAAAGCAGAGGAAGTACTCTTGACCAAAGAAATGAAGGACGATCGATACAAGGCGATCGAGCTTCGGTGGAATGAAGTGAAAGAGCACCAGAAAAAGATATTCGGGTTTGAAGGGCTACTTTTTTTAAAGAAAAAAGAGCTAATCAAGCCCGTGCAGGACAAGGTCTTCGAAGCTATAGATAAAGTGGCCAAAAACCATAGACTACAAATTGTCTTTGACAAATCAGGAGACCTGGTCATGATCTACACCGATCCGATTCATGACTATACAGATTATGTATTGGAGGAACTCGGACTCGGTGACAAAAATGATGTAATAAGCGAAAATTAATTAAGAATATAATTATGAAAATCAAATCGATAGTTGCAGTACTTGCCGTACTGGTTTTGGCTACTACTGCATACGCTCAGAGCACCTTCAAATTTGGGTATACCAATGTCGAGTACATCCTGAGCTACATGCCTGAGGCCAAGCAGGTAGACTCTGAATACAAGGCTTATGAGACACAGTTGCAAACGCAACTTCAATCCAAAGGACAGGAATTTCAGACTAAGCTACAGGAGTATCAGCAAGGTGCGGCTACCATGACTGAGATCATGAGAGCGGACAAGGAGTCCGAACTGCAAAACCTACAGCAACGGTTGGAAACATTCCAAAGAAATGCTCAGGAGCAACTGAGCAACAAGCAGGCTGAACTGTACCAGCCTTTGTTTGAAAAAATCAGTGCTGCCATCAAAGAGGTAAGAACTGAAAACGGTTATGACGTTATTTTCAGCACAGGCGTACCTGGAGTAGATATCTTGTTGGATGCTGACGAAAAGTATGATGTCTCTGACCTGATCTTTAAGAAGCTGGGTATTACCCCTCCTGCGCAAAACTAAGATTGTAAAGATTTTGTTGAAACCCCGCCCAAAAGGTGGGGTTTTTTTATATCACAAAACCCAGTAACAATCCAGTCAGAATAATAAAGGGGGTCGGGACCTTGCCAAACATCATCAGGAAAAAGGTTCCGATCATAATGGCAATATTGAGGTAACTGCCCGAGACCGGTATGGCCAGTAAGAATGCTGCCGCCAGTATCATTCCTGCACTACCAGCATTCACCCCATCCAACGAAGCTTTGACGATCCGGAATTTTTTCAGCTCAGACCAAAAGCGGATCACAAAAAAGATCAGGAACGCTCCTGGTAAAAAGACACCTACCGCTGACAAAAAACTGCCCAGGTACTGCCCAAATATCCCGTACTCTTTCATGGATATTGAGCCCACGTACGCGGTGAAAGAAAACACCGGGCCAGGCACGGCTTGAACCAGTGCAAACCCCGACAGGAATTCCTCGGAGGTTAAATACTTCTTAAACTCTACAAACTCCGTGTACATAAAAGGAACGAGCACCTGCCCCCCACCAAAGATCAGGCTTCCAATACGATAGAAGTTTTCAAAAAGATCAATTCCCCGCCATTGGGTGACCGCACCAATACCCGCTGCAGTGATCAGCACTCCAGCCCAAAGGATGAAATTGGACCACTCAATATTGATTTTGTTTTTCTCCTCTCGCTCATGGCGACGATAATTGATCGCAGTAATGCTCCCTGAGATGAGCAATACAATGGGGAATACAAAAGGAGTCCTAAAGTAAAAACTCGCCATCCCTGACAAGATCATTATCACCCATGCCAACCCTCCTTTTACCACCTTCTTGATGAGGATGAAGGCAGAATAAGCGACAATACCCACGGCCATAGGCTGGATAAATCGTGCAAACTCAAGGGATATCTCCTGCGACTTGAGCACCGAAACCATCACCCCTGCGGTAGACATGACTAAAAATGCCGGGATAATCCAAACCAACAAAGTAAGATACGCCAGATTGGGACCACCCACCTTGAAGCCAATGGCAGTGAGCGTCTGGGTGGATGTAGGCCCGGGTAAAAACTGGCATAAAGCATGCAACTCGATCAATTCCTTTTCATCGAGATAGGCTCTACGCTTCACCAGCATGTCCAGCATCATCGAAAAATGCGCTTGAGGGCCACCAAAGGCCGTGAGCGCCAAAATGACGACATCTTTTAGGAAGATATAGTACCGGACTTTACGGATCATTATTTTTTCAAACCAATCTCTTTTAGCCTTTCTGTCAAAAATTCCCCGGCTGTCATGTCATCGTACAATTTTGGATTTTCATCATCTACGCAAGACTCCAGGCAGGTCAGATCCATGTCGGATCTTGGGTGCATAAAAAAAGGAATAGAATATCGTGAAGTTTTCATTTTCTCCTTGGGAGGGTTGACAACTCTATGAATGGTTGACTTCAGTTTGTTATTGGTTAGGCGCGCGAGCATATCCCCCACATTGACCACAATTTGCTCAGGCAACGCTGTGATAGGTATCCATTTTCCATCGCGCCTTAGCACCTGCAATCCATCTGCACTGGCACCCATCAGCAGAGTGATCAGGTTGATATCCCCATGCTCAGCAGCTCTTACGGCATCTTCAGGAATCTCCTCCGGATTCTCTATTGGGAAATAATGGATCGGACGGAGGATGCTGTTTCCATTGTGTACTTTCGACTCAAAGTAATCTTCATCAAGCTCCAGATAAAGGGCAATGGCCTTGAGCATTTGCTTGCCTGCACGCTCAAGGGTTTGATAGGTCTCTAGCGCCGTTTCATCGAATCCCCGAACCTCCTCCGGCCATACATTATCCGGATACTCGTTTTTGATTGGGTCGCCATCAGTTACATGCTGACCTACATGATAAAACTCCTTTAGATCTCCGGTGGACCGCCCCTTGGCATGTTCCTTACCCTTGCCTACATACCCACGCTGCCCGTACAGTTCAGGGATCTCATACTTAGTCTTGGTAGCTTCGGGTAAAGAAAAGAATTCCTTAACACCGCTATAAAGGGAATCTGTAAGACTTTCAGAAAGACCATGGTTTTTGATAGCCACAAACCCAATGTCGTTGTAGGCTGCTCCAAGCTCAGCCACAAATTTGGCTTTAGACTCCTGATTTCCTTCTGTAAAATCTTTCAGATCCAGAGAGGGGACTTCATCGTAGAGTGCGCTGCTCATTTACTCGACAGTAATGGATATTGAGGCCGCCATAGATTCACCATATGATGCGTGTACACCATCGGCAAATTGAAGGGTCAAAGTATACTCTCCAGCCGGCAATTCCAACGAGGCATCGGTTTGGCCCTTTCCATAATGCCTGGTGGTGTCGCTCATCGGGATCACCTCTCCCTCAGGCCAACCTGTCTGGTTGATCAAGATATGATGATGGCCAAATCCTTCTTTGACCGCTCCAGCCGGCTCGATCTTCATGCCAGATACGCCCATCTCTACAAATACAGGGCTGGCTACGGTGGCCCCATCTTCGGGGTATTTGAAAAACACATAGGCTGAACCTGTCTCCACGGCGGAAGCCTCTTCTATTTTTTCGGGCTCACTGCCAGTAGTCTTTTGCTTGGATTCACAGGCAAATAACATTGCCAGGGATACAATTGGGATTAGTTTTTTCATCGTTAAATGGTTTTAGGATGCGGCAGTTAATTTAATGTATCCAGCAATAAATGACCCGCGTCTATTCAAAAATTTGATTCAAAACTTCCAATGATTTCATGCTATTGAACCCCTCGACATGACTTGCGTAATACCGAACGAGGTAAAACAAAACATCCCTCCGCATTGCGTTGGAAATCATAACATCGTGGCCTGCCGGTTCGCGCGCTATCATGGAAATCGCATCCATTATCTCTTTCCTATCCCCATCACTATGATGAAGGTCAAAACCAGATTCTGCATCAGCACCTAAGCCAAAACCCAGATAGTGAGTCAATCTAATCAAGAGATATAGATGCATATTTTCAAATTGACTCTCTTGCCGATCCAGCGCAACCACAAAGTCATGAATGAATGAATAAGCAGCACCATGATGCTCCTCTTCCTTTAGGACCTTTACCAAAAGCTCAGTGATAAACAAAGCCATGGTCGATTTTTTAATATTGAATGGGATGGAAAGAAAATGCTCCAGGCATTTATATTCTGATATACGATGGATCGAATCGTGCTTGTCTTTTTTGAAATAGATCACCAGATCGAGTAAGGTAAGTGGTTGCAACAAGGCTAGTCCCTTCTTAGACTTGGCGCTACGGATGCTGTTGATCACAAAAGACTGATAGCCGAACTCTTCAGTATAGATCCGTGCTATGACAGAGGTTTCCCGGTATTTTATATAGTTGAGTACGATGCCACGGGTCTTAGACAGCATCAGTCCAGCACGGCTATTTTACCTACAAAAGTATCAGTGCCATCCGGCGAAGAGCTAAAGACCATATATATTCCGCCATTGACTCTGCGGCCATTATAGTCTGACAGATCCCATGAGGCACCGGCACCCGCTGAGTTGATCTCCCGAACCAATCGGCCCGAAACCGTGGTAATTTTGAGGCGTGACTTATAAGCCAAACCATCAAAACCCACCAGCCCCTGGTAATTCGGCAATACTGGGTTCGGGAAGATTTTCACATTATGATGGGTAAACAACCCGACAGTCGCATCTCCGCGATAGGACACGATTCCCAGGTCTGTAAGAAAGAACACTTCGCCTGTTTCATGATTGATCACTATGTCCTGCACATTGTCTGACGGCAAAGGGCTGTTCTCGGTAGTAAAATGATGAACCACATCTTGTACCCCATCCTCAAATAGCCACGCACCGTTTTCCGTGGCCATCCACTTTCGGTTACCACCATCGATAGTGATCGCCCTCACTGGCTCCCTTTCAAAGAGGTATCCATTGTCAAATCTGGGTATGATCACGTCTAATGTATCTTCAATCACCCCGAAGGACGAAGGGTAATAGGCTACACCCTGAGCGGTCGCAATCCACACTTCACCATCAATATCAAAAGTGATGTCGTATACGGTTTCCGACGGCAAGCTGCTATTGGTAGAAGTGATTTGCCGTACGCGATCGGACTCCAGATTCGCCACGATCAATCCACGTTTTGGTGAAAATCCCATGGACATCCAGATGTACCCAAACGGGTGAACGAGTATATCCGTTGGCTGAGTGAATGAACCCACGGCATATCCGTTCCAGGTACCTTCCGTATCCAAACTCACCAATGGATCATCACCCATCGCACTAAACCATAAAACGCCCTGGTTTTCATACATTCCAGTCACCAGCACATTACCCGTAAGGGAATTGTGCAAAGGCAGCTCACTATTGTTGTGATCGAAAATTACATTTTGAGAGACCTCAAAAACACCGCCACCAAATGATGAAATATAGGTCTTGTCATCTACTATCACTACATCGGAAATATTGTCAAGGCCTCCAATGTCCTCTGGCTCGACTGTTGTCCAGGTACCATTTTCAAATACGTTGTAACCCAGACCATTGCTTACCGGATCGAAAATGTCATCATCCAATTCAGGAAAGGCATGAATTTTCTCACCTGCAACACCCAGGCGGTCAATGTTGAAAAATGGCCCATTCAGTACATAGCGAAATACACTGCCTTGCATCCACTGTGATAAACCCTTGCCCTGATCTGCATACCAATATGTATCTCCCGTTTGTATCATATCATTGGCACGATCCCCATCCTCAAGATCAACTCTTTCACTTCCTCCTGCACCATCTAGAGTATACATGTGATCCTGATCGGTGAGTACCATGATCTTGGTCGATCCACCCGTAATTTTGGTGATCTCTTCACCTGCTTGCAGAAAGGAATTGTATGCAAGCCATTGATCTCCTGACAGATAATACACTTCTGAACTGCCGGCCGCATAGACTGTTTCGTTGAAATTCACCACCGAGTTTATGAATTCACCAAAAACCGGAGACCCTTCGTATCGCTCCCAATTGTTAAAATCCTGCAAATTGTCATCCGAAGATCGGTCGCCGGTCAGCACCCCTGAGGCGCTTGCCAAAAACATTAAATCCCCAACAAATACCGAATTGTTAATCTGTGTCACTTCTCCATTGGGACCGAGGGTCTCGTAGCTTTCCACCACCGATCCGTTTTGCCGGTTGATCACCAGCACGCCAAATTCCGTGCTGAGATTGAGGGTTTCCTGATAAAAAGAGACATCCAGGATACGCTTGGAGTAGATCAGATCCCTATTTTTTAATACGGGCATATTAATAATCTCCTCGTCTGTGATCAGGTCAAGATTGCCATTATCATAGCCCACTGCCAACTCGTTCTGGTTGGCATAGTAAGAGATCGTACTGATGCCTACATCGCTAAGCCCATCTACTTTGGAGAATGGATTGAGGCTGTTGTCTGATGGATCGTAGAATATCAACGAAACGGGCGTACTGGCAAAGATTCTTTCACCTACCTGTTCCACGTTTTGAGTACTCTCATAGCTATAGTGCGTCCTCCATGTGCCCACGGGGATTAGCTCCTGGGCCAATGCCAGAAATGTAAAGCCCACTAATAATGTGATCAGCCCAATCCTCATTTTTCTTTATTCAAATCTTCGTAAAAACATTTTCTACACCGTGACTCATAGCTTTCTTTTTCGCCCAACATCACCTTTTCGTCAGATGAGGTTTTTCTGTACGAAAAGGTAGCTACATCTCCACATTTCATGCAAATAGCACGCACCTTGGTCACATATTCAGAGACCGCTGCTATCGATGGGATGGGTTCAAAGGGCTCACCTTTAAAGTCCATATCCAGTCCTGCTACAATTACCCTCTTACCCTTGTTGGCTATCTTACGAACTACATTGACCAGTTCCAGATCAAAAAACTGGGCCTCGTCTATACCTACCACATCAGGATCACCAGATAGCAACAAGATATCGTTGGCAAACTGTACGGGCGTAGACCGGATCGAGTTTTGATTGTGTGATACCACATCAGAGTCGCTGTACCTTTTATCGACCGATGGCTTAAAAATTTCTACTTTATAGCCGGCTATTAAGGCACGATTGAGTCTGCGGATCAGCTCCTCAGTCTTACCGGAAAACATCGAACCACAGATCACTTCTATCCAACCTGATTTGCCTGCAGGGCCCTTGCCCTCCTGTGATATATGTGGTTCTATAAACATTCGCCTTACAGCAAAATTCTGATGAAGTTAATCATACCCATGAAATCACAAAAAGCCCTTGAATTTTTATTATGAGCCATACTCAAATCAGAAAAATAATCGTTTTTGCGAGAAGGAGACCATGAGTTTTTAGATATATGCATCAGAAATGAGCATATTCTATACCTTTACAAAAGAAGCCAATATTATGCACGGTAGCAAATTAAACCAAGAGGCCCTCAACACATATTGTCAATCCTTTGCCAGCATTATCCTCGACGATTTTTTTAGCAAAAATCAGGGAATCAACGGGCAGCAGATCATTTCCGTCACTCCAGTAAAACAGGTCAACTTTTTCGTATTGAAAGTGCTGTTTGAGCAATGGCAGGAAGAAACGAAGAAATTTAAGAGCCCGCTTTTCAACTACAAAAATCAGGAGGTAAACACCGCACTCAAAAACCTGGTCAATACGCTTTCCAAAAACATCCTGATCGAAAAGGATGATTTCAAGCCCTTGCTTGAGGAGGCTAGTCGAGATGCACTCACGCTGCTTTATGACCCGGAAGGCTTTTATTTCGGCAATGTCTCTAAGACCAAAAGGAAAGATTTTAGGGGGATGGGCAAGTACATCAAAATATACAAAGACCTCTTTGATCAATTGGCCCTAGCCATAGAGCACAATACCGACCAGGAGCAGAAGGCCATCATGAGCCCTGTGCTGGAAGGATACGAGATCGATGCACAACAACAATCTGAAGTGATCGCTTTGTTTGACTCGGTCTTGAAAATTGACTTTAGCGATGATGCTCCCCAGAAGAAAGTAGAAGAAGTGGTCGAACCACCCGCCAGCCCTGTAGAAGAAAAAACTCCTGAAGAGTCGCCGGAAAATATTAATGGTCATGATGCACCCATTGAAGAGGAAATCAAGGGAGAGTTTAAGCCACTAAGTGCTAAAAAGAAAGCGGATGCTTCGCTTGTTCATGATCAGTTTGCCGAAGAAGACATCAAAACGCTGAATCAAAAATTTGAGCAAAAGGAGGTAAAAGAGACCATCGCTACCAAGCATGAAAATGCCGGATCAGAGCAGATCGCAGCGACTATCAGCATCAATCAACGATACATGTTTCTTAGTGATCTGTTTGAGGGCAGCGAACCAGACTACAACACTGCGCTGGAGAATATCGAAATGCAGAGCACTTTTGATGATGCGGTAGAGTATCTGATGCAGACTTTCTCAAAAAAGTATAGCTGGGATATGAGCTCTGATGAAGTGAAAGAGTTTTTGAAAATTATTTTCAAGCGATTCCGCTAATACCCAGCCTCTATCCTTCTGAAA
Organism: Reichenbachiella sp.; assembly: GCA_965222305.1. Taxonomy (GTDB): domain Bacteria; phylum Bacteroidota; class Bacteroidia; order Cytophagales; family Cyclobacteriaceae; genus Reichenbachiella. Next base: position 4,033,198 of record OZ244943.1, on the reverse strand, counting down.
TAAATTACCTCATCAAGACCTGCATCCTGTGAGAATCCAATTTGATCAGGATAAATAAGAGGATGGTAAATGACCATAGCGACGATCCACCGTAGCTAAAAAATGGCAGCGGGATACCGATCACCGGAAACAACCCGATAGTCATGGCAATATTCACTGCAAAGTGGAAAAACAATACCGAAAGCACTCCATAGCCATAGATCCGGGCAAACTTCGCCTTCTGCCGTTCGGCAATTATCGAAATCCTAATTAGCAAAGTGACAAACAGTCCTATTAGAATCAAGCTGCCAAACCAACCCTGTTCTTCTCCCAGAGTACAGAAAATGAAATCGGTGCTTTGCTCGGGCACAAAATCAAACTTCGTTTGTGTCCCTTGCAAAAAGCCTTTGCCAAACATGCCGCCAGAACCGATAGCAATTTTTGATTGCGTCACATTCCAACCCGCTCCCAGAGGATCGGCATCAGGATTGATCAGTGAGATCACACGGCTCTGCTGGTGAGGCTTGAGGACTTTGGTCATCAAAAAATCCACACTAATAATCGTGGCAAATACAGCCAAGCCAACCAGAATGGTTATTAGTATCCGCTTTGGTTTTTTGACAGAGGCCCCAATTACAATTAAGCAAATAATCCCGGCTATGATCATGATGGCTACTTTATTGACCAACAATGTGAGTACAAATAGGGCTACAAACCCAATTCCCACGATGTAGTAAAGCGGGGACAAGCCTTCTCTAAATAATACGATCGAAAATGCCGCATACACCATAGCCGACCCTGTGTCACCTTGCAGCACAATTAGAACCATAGGAACAGCAAAGAGTGCTGCGCCAATTAGCTGCGTCTTGATGTTTTGTATTTTGACATTGATGTCCCCCAAATAGGCCGCCAGTGCCAGAGCCGTAGCAAACTTGGCAAACTCAGAGGGCTGAAGCCTAAAAGCCCCGATCTCAAACCATGACCTGGATCCTGCTACCTCACGACCAAACAGCAACACCACAACCAGCAGCAGAACCATTACCCCGTAAATGATAAACCCGAAAGAGCTGTAAAATTTAAAGTCCAAACTCATCACTCCGATAATGAGCAAGATCGATGTGCCAATCCACAGCAATTGTTTGCCCGGATTGTATGACAAGGCCAGCAAGGAGTCGGTCACGCTATCGTCGTAGACTGCTGCATAGATATTGAACCAGCCGAAACCAACCAAGGCCACATAAAGGCCCACGGTCACCCAATCCATTCGATCCAGTATTCCTTCTCCTCTCATTCCTTGTCTGCGAAATCACCAACTAAAACATAATCTTCGAGCCATTGTCGGCTATGCTCTCCCTTTATGTATTTCTCTACCATAAGGCTGCAAATAGAAGCAGCCGCCCGACCTCCCCATCCGGCATTTTCGACATACGCCGATATGGCGATGACCGGCTCATCTTTTGGAGCGAAAGCCATAAATACAGAATGGTCTTCGCCGTGTGGGTTTTGCGCTGTACCCGTTTTACCGCATATGTCTATATCCCTGATCACTGCACGGGGTGCCGTACCGCTCAATGCGTCCTGCATAGCCTGAATGATCACGGGAAAGTGTACAGGGTCTATTCCAATATCAATTTTCTCCCGATACTCTGGTCGGATATACCCTGCACTTCCAATAGAAGTAACCAAATGAGGCCGGTAATAATGTCCTCGATTGGCGATAATCGCAGCTAGGTTCGCCATTTGAATGGGATTCATCAACAATTCCCCTGGCCGATACTCATGGAAGATATATTGGAATACTTCCATCGACCCGTACCATAAATTTTGTTGTACAGTTCCACTCCCGGCACCAGCCCTGATCGTTCATTTGGAAGGTCAACACCGAGCGGCCGGCCCAGTCCGAAGCGCATCACCTGCTCCTGCCACCTTTTCAGGCCGATAGGAGCCTCCTCAAATGGGCTGATTTCTTTGTTTCGCTCGATGATCCTACGATATACTTTATGAAAATAGTTATTGGAAGAAAGCATGATCCCACGGTGCATGTCATAATAACCGGGCGGTGCATGGTCACCGATCAGCGTGCCATCACAGTATATTTTTTCCTTAGCGGAAACTACCCCCTCCTGAAGCGCAATCAATCCCTGAATGATCTTGAAAATTGATCCCGGTGGGTACATAGCCATCAGCGGTCGATTAAACAGCGGCTTGAGGCTATCCTCGCTGAGCGTCCCAAAATTTTGACCAAACTCCCGGCCCGCCAGCAATGAGGGGTCATAGGTAGGAGAGGATACAAAGGCTAATATCCCCCCTGTACGTGGGTCAATGGCTACTACCGACCCTACCTTGCCAGTCATCAGCTTCTCAGCATAACGCTGCAGTTTCAAATCGACAGATAATATAAGGTCATCACCGGGAATGGATAAGGTATCTAACGAACCATTCTTGAAAGACCCTTTTTCGACTCCTCGAGCGTTGACCATTTTATATTTCACACCACGCTGACCTCTTAGGTAATCTTCGTACTCGGCCTCCAGACCTGTGATGCCGATATAGTCTCCGAGTCGGTAATAGTTGCTGCTATCCGCTCTTAGCTGACGGTTATTGATCTCCCCGATATATCCAAGCACGTTTGACAGGCCATTTACTTCATAGCCGCGCACTGTCCGGGCCTTTGGCATAAAGCCCCTAAAATCTGATAGCTGATCCTGAATCCTGGCAAATGCTTTGATAGAAATCTGCTTGTCGAATATCGAAGGTTGGATGTAAGAATAGCGCTTGGCTTTATTAATTCTAAGAACAAACTCCTCCGTGGTAATGCCCAGCATTGCGCAAAACCTCGTGGTGTCGGGTACATTTACCTCATTGGGAATGACCATCAGGTCATAGACGGGCTCGTTATACACCAATAGGTTTTGATCCCGGTCATGAACCAGCCCACGATAGGGGTATTCGACCACTTTTTGGATTATGTTGCTCTCTGCCGCTGCTTTATAATTCTCATCAAGAATCTGTATCGAAAAAAGCTTCACCAGAAAGATCAACCCTACAAGGACGACCATGATTCGGATGATATGACGCCTGTCGTCAAACATCCTATCGCACTTTTTTATAAAACAAATACTGCACGATCAGAATCATCACCAATGTGAATAGTGCGCTATAAAAGGCTTTGCCGAGGGTAGACCAAAACATAGAAAACCCACTAGCCTCTACAAAAAACAGAACCAATGAATGGGCCAAAATAAGCGGAAACGAATAACCTAAAAACCACTGTAGTCCCTGGGTGCGTACGTTGATCCTGGCCCCGGAATCATAGCCTCCGCTTGGCGTCATGATTTGCAGCCAATAGACTTTGAGGAAAACCATCAACACACAAGCTGAAGCGTGAAGGCCCGGTGTGTTGTAGAATACATCGACCAGTATACCGATCACAAAAGCGGAAATCAACTGAGCCAATGGATTCATATCCATAGGTAATAGCAAAATCAGGAAAACATATAGGAAGCAGAAGGCATACCCATACAACACAATGTCCTTGAGTACGAGGACCTGAACGAGAAATATCAGCACAGGGGCCATCATGGTCGATATAGCATTCCTACCCATCCTGCTGAGATTCTGTTTTTAATGAATCAATTTCCTGCCGACCCTTCAGATCCAGGAGATAGACAAATGACAATTTGCTAAAGTCTGTCGCCAGGTCAATCGTAACGTCGTAAAATGCCGACTCTGATCCCAGGCCTACATCATTCACCACCCCGATGGGGCTATTTTCATGATAGACTGAATTGAAACCCGAGGTGACTATCGTATCTCCAATAGCAATATCCAAGTGTCGAGGCAAGTACCGTACATTGGCTTGATAGGGTGATTCACCCTCCCATACCACAGAGCACAAATATCCGGATTCGTTGTGCCGAGCAGAAATCAGCGTCTTGCTATGCAACAGAGACAACACTGTGGAGTATTCGTCAGAGGTACGCTGTACTTTCCCTACTATGCCATTGGGGCCTACGACTCCCTGACCCGGAAAGGCTCCGTCCTCTGCTCCTTTGTCTATGACCAGATAGTTGTTTCTAAAAAAAAGACTGTTGTCGACGACCTTGGCCTTGACTGCCCTGCCTAATGTATCGCTCACCAATGCAGCAATGGAATCAGGGGAGGTGGAATCGACGGCCATTAGGTGAAACAGCGTCTGTCTCAATCTGGCATTTTCTGCTGCCAGATCCTGGTTTACAGTTTTCAAATTGAAATAATCGCCAACGTCATTGGCCGTACCTAACACCGATGCACTTAATGTATTGGATGCACTGAGATATTTGGCGCCCTGGTAGCTGTTGTTTTTGACAATAATGATAGAGCAAACTCCCTCGATAAATAAAAACAGGATAAATACCCTGTACCTAAAGAGGAACTGCAATAGACGCTGCATACTACTATTGCATTAGTACCGCCTTGAACTGATCCAGCCTTTTGAGGGCTACTCCGGTACCCCTTACTACGGCTTTCAACGGATCCTCAGCTATATGGATGGGCAATTTCGTTTTCATTCCGAGCCTTCGATCCAGCCCTCTAAGCAATGCTCCTCCACCGGTCAGATAGATGCCATTGTCATAGATATCTGCACTCAGCTCAGGAGGTGCAATCTCAAGGGCTTTCAGTACCGCCTCTTCTATCTTCGATACCGATTTGTCTATGGCAAAGGCCACTTCAGAATAAGAAAGTTTTATGACCTTAGGTATCCCGGTCATCAGGTCTCGTCCACGAATGTCAAAGTCTTCAGGACCTTCATCTAACTCCGTCAGGGCCGAACCCACCTGGATTTTCACTTTCTCTGCAGTTCGTTCACCGATGAGCAGATTGTGCTGTCGCCTCATGTAATCGAGTATGTCTTTGTTGAAAGCATCTCCTGCTACTCTAATCGACTGGTCACAAACAATTCCTGAAAGGGCAATCACAGCGATCTCTGTTGTACCCCCTCCGATATCCACGATCATACTGCCAACGGGTCGTTCAATATCGATTCCAATACCAATGGCTGCTGCGATAGGCTCGTGGATCATGTACACCTCTTTAGCACCGGCATGCTCGGCTGAGTCTCGCACTGCTCGTTTTTCTACCTCAGTAATCCCAGAGGGAATGCAGATGATCATCCGATGTGAGGAAGGAAAAAACTTTTTCTTGTCTTTGTCGATCATTTTGATCATGCCTCGGATCATAGACTCTGCAGCCTGAAAGTCGGCAATCACGCCGTCCTTAAGCGGACGTATTGTTTTGATGCTTTCATGGGTCTTTTCGTGCATCTGCATGGCCTCCCGACCAATCGCGAGCACTTTATTTTTGGCTTTGTCGATGGCAATGATCGACGGTTCATCCACCACCACCTGGTCTTTGCTTATGATTAGGGTATTGGCCGTACCCAGGTCAATGGCTATATCACTAGAAAAGAAATCAAAAAGTCCCATAGTATTATCCTGATCAAAATATCGAACTGACTGGAAGCGTACAAATTACAAAAAAAATCCTCCCGATCAACACCTAAGTCACTTAGAATTAGGATGTAAATGGAATCTACTTGCTGAGTAGAAACTCAAACTCCGCAGAAGTCTTTGATGGCTCGAACGCTATCAATTCATAGGTCGCTAAATTATGCTTTTTAAAGGGGTCTTCCTCAATTATTTTTAATAATAATTCCCTGTCATCCAGGGTAGAAATGATGACTCCTCCTCTTCGGGGTGTTTTGCGACCACTTATGTGAAAATTGCCCAGGGCATATTGTTCATTGAGGAAGGCCACATGCGCATCAAGCTGGGCATCGATTTCCACAAGTGGTCGGGTATATTGGATATTTATTATATGCATTAATGCTTGAAATGTCGGGTGCCGGTCATTACCATGGACATCCCATTTTCATCACAGTAGTCGACCGAAAGCTGATCCTTGATCGATCCCCCAGGTTGTATCACAGCGGCCACTCCAGCCTTGTCAGCGATCTCCACGCAATCCGGGAATGGGAAGAAAGCATCTGATGCCATCACGGAGCCTTTGAGTTCCATGCCAAAAGTTCCGGCCTTTTCTATGGCCTGGTTCAAAGCATCAACCCGGCTGGTCTGGCCCGTACCACTCGTGAGCATCATATCCTTGTTAGCCAAAACCACGGTGTTGGACTTTGTATGCTTACACACCTTAGAAGCAAAAATCATGGCCTCTACTTCATCGTCAGATGGTGCTTTTTTTGTGACTGTTTTCAAATCTTCTTTCGAATCGGTTTTGAGGTCGGCATCTTGTACCAGCACCCCTCCCAACAAAGACTTGAACTGCTTTTTAGGTTGGTCAAAGTCTTTGAGCTTTAGAATTATTCGGTTCTTTTTAGATTGTAATAGGTCAAGTGCCTCCTGGTCATAATCAGGAGCAATCAACACTTCGCAAAACAATTGATTGATCTCTTCGGCTGCTGCCAAATCAACTTTCTCGTTGGTGATCAGGATGCCTCCAAAAGCGGATATATTATCGGACGAAAGAGCGCGAAGGTAGGCTTCCTTCACAGTGGCTCCCTTAGCCACTCCACAAGCGTTGGTATGCTTGATTATGGCAAAGGCCAACTCACCGTCAAATTCCTTGATCAGGCTAATCGCTGCTTCGACATCCACCAGGTTGTTGTACGACAGTTCTTTTCCATTAAGTTTTTCAAAGAGCGAACCCAGATTGCCATAGTATGACCCTTCCTGGTGAGGGTTTTCCCCATAGCGCAGTTCACTAGCTTTTCGCACACTTTGCTTGAAGGACGGAATGCCTTCTTCAGCATTAAAATAATTGAATATCGCTGCGTCGTAGTGCGACGAAATATCAAATGCCCTGGCTGCAAAATGCTTTCGCTGCTCCAAGGTAGTCTCACATGCTTGAGCAGATAGCATCTCAATTACCTCATCATACTGCTCCATGGACGACACTATGAGCACGTCATTGAAGTTTTTGGCAGCGCCACGAATTAGGGATATACCTCCAATATCGATTTTCTCAATGATCTCAGCTTCGGATGCTCCGGAAGCCACGGTATCCTCAAATGGGTACAGGTCAACGACCACCAGGTCAATGTCCGGTATGTTGTGCTGCTCTTTTTCAGCCTGATCACTGGTGTTGTCCCTGCGATTTAGGATACCACCGAATATAGCCGGATGTAAGGTTTTGACCCTTCCGGAAAAAATCGAAGGATAACTGGTAAGGTCTTCCACGGCCGTTACAGCCACTCCCTGATCCTCGATAAAACTTTGTGTACCTCCGGTGGAATAAATTTGTACTCCGTTATCCGCCAAGACTTTGACCAGAGATTCGAGTCTGTCTTTGTGATAAACTGATATTAATGCTGACTTTATTTTCTTAGATCCCATATTCACTTCCCAAAAAACAAAGCGCAAAAGTAGTTATTTAATCCTGAGTGATACAGGATCAAAGTAGAAAGATTGCTTTGTCTTTCAACCGAATTCTCGAATGTACTTTTCTACAGTCTGTGGAAAATAGATATGCTCCAACTTGTGGATTTTTTGTGCCAACGAATCTGGCGTGTCGTCTGGAGCCACTTGTACTTTTTCCTGGCAAAGGATTCGGCCATTATCATATATCTCATCTACCAGATGTATAGTAATGCCGCTTTGTGTATCGTCTGAAGCTATGACCGCCTCATGCACCCGAGCGCCATACATACCCTTTCCTCCGTATTTCGGCAAAAGAGATGGATGGATATTGATGATTTTGTTTTCAAATCGGGCGATCATTTCGGAGGGGACCAACCAGAGAAACCCCGCCAATACAACGAAATCAATCTGCTGATCAACCAATCGTTCCAAGACAATACCCTCTCTGAACTCAGTACGGTTAAATACCGAAGAAGGAATTCCCAGGTTTTCAGCCCGGGTTAAAACGTAGGCATCAGGTTTATTGGCCAGGATCAATGAAATTTCAACGTCCGCCCTATTCTCAAAATATCTCACCAAAGCCTCGGCATTCGTACCACTACCCGAGGCGAATATTGCTATTTTCTTTTTTGCCATTACAGTCTCAAAAATACCATACTGAAAATCCCTGCAAGGATAATCCACTTGGCGTATTTACTCAAAAATGTGAACTGGCTTTTGGTATCTGCCTTCCATAGTAAATAAATAAAATGGAGAAAAACCACAGCTAGTGCACCAAAGTAAATACTCAAGATTTCGTTGCGTAGGAGTATCAGAAAAGCCACCAAACCTATACAGTAGAATAAAATTAGCACGAACAAGATATTCTTAGTGACCCGCAGGCCCATCACCACAGGCAGGGAGTGGCTCCCAAAAGACGAATCTCCTTTAATATCCTCTATGTCCTTAATAACCTCCCTGATCAGATTGATTCCAAATGCGAACAGGGAAAATACATAAACCTTAAGGTTGTGCTCACAAAAAAACAGGTTGACCATCAGCAGTGTGGCAGAGGTGAGAAAAGCGACCGTAAGATTTCCCACAAAGGGCATTTTTTTCAAAACTGAAGAATAGAGCCAAAGAATAAAGGCGGCTATTGCATTGACCAGTCCTATCCAAAGCGACACCCATGCCCCCATCAATATTCCGACACTGTTGAGTATCATATGTGCCATCATCACATGCCGTCTTTTTATGTGCTTCCCCACAATCACCTTTTGAGGCTTATTGATCAGGTCCATTTTGATGTCATGGTAGTCATTGATGTAATATCCGGATGCGGCTATCACGATTGTACTCAATACCATGACGAAAAAAGGCAGGTTCATAATCAGCGATGTGCCCGACAAACGATCATATAGGCACCATGCGGTAAGGTATTGTGTAAAAAAAATAATGATCAGGTTGTTGACCCTGCTGAGCAATAGGGCATTTTTGAGAAGGTGTAGGTGTGAGGAAAGGCTCATGGCGCAAAACTACTTATCTCCCCAATCATTGCGTAGCTCCTCTTTAGACATGGAAGCCATATCCACAATGGTGGTGTCTGTGCCTATCTCAATGGCTTTGGATTTCCAGCTGTAGCGGGTTTGTTCAATGGATTTGATCTCAATGCCCACCTTCAGCAATTGTGAGGCCACCTCATATATGTATTTCCCTTGCACTTCACTGCCATAAAAAATGGCATTTGAAGGGTATTGATTCAAACCCTGGGACTCACGCTCATGTATGTAGTATCCCAGTTTTCTCAATTCATACACTTTTTGATCATCCAGGCTTTTTTTGTAATACCTTATTATGGGCTTTTGCTCAGAAACCGACAATTGCTTTTTTACTTCTGCGTCCTCTTTAACCAACTCAGGGTCTTCAGGCTTTGTCGTTATTGTTTCCGTGCTTTTTTCCTCTATCACTGATACCGTGTTAGGGGTCTCTATAGCCTGCACAGTCGCGGTATCTGTTACTACAGCCCAAGATTTACTGGAATCACTTACTGATCGATTGGGTTGACTCCTAAGCGTATCATAAATAAGTACAATTTCGTGAGGGTGGTCAGAAGAAATACGACTAAAATCATGAAAAGCCACCTCCATCAAAAAAACGCATATGGCAATGAGTAGTACAAAAAAGACACTTGAGGCCAATTTACCGCGATTTCCATTCATTGTTTGTGCTTTAACATAACTGGCATATACTGCGAACTAGATTACCTCTCTTATAAGATTGGGCAAATTGGGTCTAAGGCACCGATAATTAAAAATAATACATTGTTGAAGAAAGTGCAAAATGAGTTTTGATTGGTTGAAAATTTTATATTTTTGAACAGATATACTCAAAATATTTATATTTTCAGCTTATCTATCTTAAACCGAAAACAACCAAATTGAATTGACGATGAAAAAACTTTTACTTGTAGCTGTAATTTTTTCACTAGCGTTTTGCTCCCTTGCACAGGAAAAACGTACGTTCAAAGACCCCAGGGATGGTAATGTTTACAAGACTGTAAATATCCAGATTCCATTAGAAGGTGGAATATTTATAGAAAGGGAATGGATGGCTGAAAACCTCAATTTCAAAACTGAAAGCTCCGTTTGCTACAAAAACTATGAAGCTTACTGCTCGAAATACGGTCGCTTGTACAACTGGGTAGAAGCTAAGACAGCCTGCCCTGAGGGGTGGCATTTATCTACTCAACTCGAATGGCAGGAGTTGATGCTCGGTTTTGGTGGATACAAGATGGCCGGATCTGTTCTCAAAGATGGAGGCTCAAGCGGATTGAACATCATTATGGCTGGGTTTTCTAATGAAGATGGACAATTCAGTGACATTGGAAAAACTGCCCACCTATGGGATGCTGAGATTGGCGATAAAAGAACTGCGGGACTCATTTCGCTCTACGCTGACTATGACGAAGTTTCTCATATTGTGATCAGCGCACGAAATAAAAACAGCTGCCGCTGCGTCAAAGACTACTAATAATCAGTAGTATTCAGGTACCAAGTAATTAGGATAGATTTTAAGATGATGTTTTTTGACTTTTTCGAAAAGCATCTTTCTGAATTCAGCAATATTCTCCTTGTTTATTGCCGATATAAATATGCTAGAGGTTTTCTGAGAAGTGGTGTCCACTCCCTGTACAAATCCGAAATCCTGACCATTTGACTGACTGTCAAGTTGGTCGATTTTGTTGTATACCACAATGCGCTCGCTATTCGTTGCGCCTATCTCAACCAGAGTATCGTTCACCACCTTCATGTGGTCTTCAAAAGAGGGATGAGATATGTCCACCACATGCAATAGAATATCGGCCTCTCGAACCTCATCCAGAGTAGACTTAAACGACTCGATCAAATTGTGAGGGAGCTTGCGGATGAATCCAACTGTATCTGATAGAAGAAAGGGAACCGCATTGATCACTACTTTTCTGACGGTAGAGTCCACCGTCGCGAAAAGTTCGTCCTTGGCATAAATGTCCTCCTTAGACAGAATTTTCATGATCGTGGATTTTCCCACATTGGTGTAGCCGACAAGGGCGACTCTTACCACATTGCTTCTTGATTTTCTTCGGGTTTCTCCCTGTTTGTCGATTTTTTCCAACTTCTTTTTCAGGACAGAAATTTGGTTTCTAATATTCCTTCTATCTGTTTCTATTTCCTTCTCTCCGGCACCACCCCTTGTCCCAGTACCTCCTCGTTGCCGCTCAAGGTGGGTCCACATTCGTGTCAATCGTGGCATCAGGTACTGGTATCTCGCCAGCTCAACCTGGGTTTTCGCCTGGGAGGTCTGGGCTCTTTTCAGGAAAATATCCAGAATAAGCAAACTACGGTCGTAGATCTTAATTTTAAGGTCGCGCTCAAGATTTCGTAGCTGAGATGGAGACAAATCATCATCGAATATGATCACATCGATTTCCTGGTCTTTGATGAACGTAATGATTTCCTCCAATTTGCCCTTTCCTACAAAGGATCGTACATCCGGCTTGTCCAGTTTTTGCGTGAACCGCTTTACAGTTTTGATACCCAATGTCTCGGCCAAAAATTCCAATTCATCGAGATATTCGGTGGTACGGTCAAGTGTGTCGTTTTTGCCTGACAATGCCACTAACACGGCTCTCTCTGTTTCCTTCTGTGTCAAATAATAGTCACCCATCCCATCAATTTTTTTACAAAATTGATCAAATAATGTGATTTAAATTAGTTTTACTCTTAATCCTTTGTCCGCCTTGTATGCGAGTAGCTATCGTCATCAATACTTCCTGGAACATTTACAATTTTAGAAAGGGCCTAATCAAGGCGCTGCTGAAAAGAGGTGATGAAGTGGTGGCCATCGCTCCCAAGGATGATTACTCAAATTTTTTGGTTGAGCTGGGGTGCTCGTTCGAACCAGTAGACATAACAGGTACAGGTGCAAACCCAATACGTGACTTGAGGACACTTCTCAGTCTAAAAACAATCTATAAAAGGGTGAAGCCGGATATCGTATTGCATTACACCATCAAGCCCAACATCTATGGTACCTTGGTAGCCAGCAGTTTAAAAATCCCCTGTATCAACAATGTAAGTGGCCTGGGAACTGTGTTTCTGGATCACAGCCTTGCTTCCATTGTAGCTAAGTTTCTCTACAAAATTTCTTTCCACCGGGCCTCTCTGATTTTTTTTCAAAATCCCCATGATCAAACGGATTTTCTGGCAGGCACGGGACTTAAAAACCTGAAAATGGATCTACTACCCGGTTCCGGAATAGATTTGGAGCAGTTCAAGCCCATTCCAATCCAGCGGTCAGGCAATTTTGTATTCCTACTTATTGCCCGTGTCATCGTGGAAAAAGGAATCTACGAATACGCTGAGGCTGCTGCTACTATTAAGAGTAGACTCCCAAATGTAGAATTTCAACTTATTGGATCCGTGGTTGAAAGTCATACAAGGGGCATTGCCAAAAAAGAAGTGGATTCCTGGCATGAAAGCGGGATCATCAACTATCTTGGCACCCAGAATGACCCCAGGGAATATATTGCCAATGCAGACTGTATTGTGTTACCTTCCTATCGGGAAGGAACTCCCAAAACACTGCTAGAAGCAGCAGCCTTGGCCAAACCAATAGTAGCTACCGACGTGCCGGGATGCAGGGAGGTGGTATTACAAGGAGAAAATGGGTTTCTGTGCCAAGTGAAGAACTCAGAAGACTTGGCCCATAAGCTCCAAAACATGATGGAATTAGATGAAAATCAAAGGTCGACTATGGGTGAAGTTGGAAGAAAGCTCGTGGAAGAGAAATTTGACGAGCAAATCGTTATACGCAAATATTTGGATCAGATATCAAATATTATAAACCAAAAGGTCGGAAAATAATGCATTCTGACTAATTTTCCAGTCAAATTGAAATATAGAGCCACCTTAAACCCATTGTTTGCTCTAATTCTGTAAGTTGTGAAACACCTCTCGGTCCACTCTTTTTTCTTCTTGGCCTTGCTCATTGTTTCTTCTTGTAAGATGTACAAGCAAGACATCATGTTTAAGCTGGATGACGATTTCACGGAAAGTGACCTGGCGATAGCCGTTGCCCAGGCAGAGCGAAACTACGTCATTCAAATAAATGATTACCTCACACTTGATGTTTATACAAACAAAGGAGAGAGGATTGTAGATCCCAATTTTGAATTGATGCGAGAGCTGGGTGGTAGAAATAATATGGGCCAGCAAAAAGAGCTTACCTATCTGGTACAGATTGACGGGACCGCGAAGTTTCCAATAATTGGTCAAATAAAGATAGACAGCCTCACACTCAATCAAGCGGAAAAATTATTACAGGAAAAATATGATGAATACTACAAAGATTCGTTTGTAAGGTTAGAGTATTCCAATAAAAGAGTAGTAGTGCTAGGCGCTCTTGGAGGTCAAGTCATTCCGCTGGTCAATGAAAACCTAAGTCTTGTAGAAATACTGGCAGTAGCGGGAGGGCCACAGATGGGATCGAAAGTCCAAAATATAAAAATCCTTAGAGGTGATCTGAGCAGCCCAAGGGTTTATCAAGTGGATCTAAGCACTATATCGGGAATGAGGGATTCCATGCTCGATATAGAGCCGGGAGATATCATCTACATCGAACCATGGCGACGACCATTCTTCGAGGCACTCAAAGATATTACACCGGTCCTGAGCTTATTGTCCAGCACACTGGCACTTGTACTTGTCCTTCAAAATTTGTAGACATTGAACCCGAGACGAGTAAACATATTGCATGACCGATCCTCACAACTCGAAGAAGATGAGAACCCCCTTGATGCCATTGATTTTGGTAAGATCAGTCAGGTTGCGAGGCAAGGTTTTCCCTGGGTACTGGTAGTAGTATTGCTGTGCCTGGCCGGTGCATATATTTATATCAGATATACAAAGCCCATCTACAGCTCAGAGTCCATTCTCAAGCTCGATATTAAAAGTGATGCTGGCCTTTTGGGCATTCAAAATCCTTTGGAAAAAGATATAAAGGGCCTTTCAGGCGAGATTGAAATCTTGAGATCGCGGCTATTCTTTAGTCAGGTGGTAGATGCCGTAGGGCTCGACGTCTCCTACTTTCATCCCGGAAGAAGCCACCTTGTTGACGAGCGCTACAAAAATTCACCATTCCTGGTCAAGTATGACTATGTACATCAATCTATAAGAAATAAACCAATCGAATTGGACATTCAATCAGACACAGAGTTTACCATGACCCTGCCGGGGTCTTCGAGTTCTAAACATCGTTTTGGCGACCGCATCCAAAATTCAATGGTAGATATGATTGTTACCAAGACAAGTCAGTTTGAGGGGCAAAAAGGTCTTGTAGATTTCTATTTTGTGTTCAACAGTGAGGAAGCTATAATTGATTATTTTCAGAACAATGTAACCGTAGAGCCCGTAAATTTCAATGCCAATACTATTCGCGTTAGCCTCTCTGATCCGAATCAATACAAAGCCCACGATCTGGTAGTAGCAATCGATACTATCTACCTGGCCTATACAAAGAATGCTAAGAACTTGGCTGGGGAACAGAAAATAGATTTTTTAAATAATCAAATGGCTAAAACTGCCCAAGAGCTTGAGGCTTACGAAGCATACTTCGAAAACTTTACTATTGAGCATCGTACCACGGATTTATCACAGGATTTGAACAAGACTATTCAATTGCTGAATCAGCTGGACTCTCAACGCTTTTATATTAGAAACCAGATCACTGCAGTAGATCTTCTTACTACTCAAATCAATGACAACCAGTCGCTGGCTCATACGAGGATACCCTCCAACATAGCCGGCATGATCGGTGAGTACACCAGTTTGATGCAAGAGCGCGAGTTAAAGCTTAATAATTACAAAGAAAATACTCAGGTAATGCAGCGGATAAACCAAAGAATAGGTCTTGCCAGGGATGCCACTCTTACCGCCCTTGAGTCGTACAAAACGAACCTGCTGAAAAACCAGGCTGAACTCAGCAATAAGAGAACTTTGCTGGAAAACAACTTCACCGAACTGCCATCCATGGGCACATCTTACAACAAAAACCGAAGACTCTATTCTCTACAGGAGGAATTCTACTTCTCACTTATTAAAAGAAAGATCGAACTGGAAATCGCTAAAGCTGGCACAGTCACCAATTTTGTTATTCTTTCTCCTGCCTCATTTCCTGCTGACCCGATTCATCCCAAAAAATTCTTGATCTACGGCATTGCCCTGATCGCAGGCGTCATTATTAGTGCCTTAATCCTTATCATCAACTACATACTGCATGACAAAATCACCAATCAAAAGGAACTAGAAAAACTAACCACGGCGCCAGTGTTGGGTGTGGTGCCAAAGTATATGCGAGAAAAATTGAAAATCACACGATTGGTGGTAAACAACAACCCAAAGTCTTCGATCAGTGAATCTCTAAGGGCCATTCGAACCAATATGGATTTTATCGCTTCCAATGTGGATAACAAGCTGATCTCCGTAACCTCCACAGTGAGTGGGGAGGGCAAGACATTTGTAGCGGTCAACCTAGGAGCGATTTGTGCCTACTCTGGTCAGAAAGTGGTCATTGTTGATCTCGACATGAGGAAGCCTAAGATCAATATGGCGTTCGGCGATGAAGCATCAGACAAGGGAACAAGCACCATACTTATCGGCCGACATTCATTTAAGGAATGTGTGTCTGAGTCTGAGATAGAAAACCTCCATTATATTCAGGCTGGTCCCACTCCTCCCAATCCGTCAGAACTAATCCTAAGTGCTCATTTTGAGCAGCTGATTGAGGATTTGAAGAAAGCCTATGATATGGTCATATTGGACACGCCACCTGTAGGACTGGTCACGGACGGCATATTGGTCATGAAGAAAAGTGACTTACCGATCTATGTGGTGCGATCTGAGTACTCAAGAAAGAACTACGTCAAATCGATACAGAGAATCATTGCCAACAATCAGTTTGACCACCTGTCAATAGTCCTTAACTCTGTCAAGCCGAACGGCCAATATTCCTACGGCTATGGCTACAGCTATGGAGAAAACTACTATGAGGATGGAGAGCAGCCCTCACGCTTGAAGAAATTCTTTAGAATCGGTTAACCATGTTTCGATGGCTCAAGTCGACACAAGCAGACAACTTTTTAAGAGTTGACATGCATTCCCATCTGCTACCCGGGATAGATGACGGGGTGCAATCCCTCTCCGAAAGCATGAACGTAATTCAAGAACTGAAAAAGTTGGGATACAAAAAATTGATCACCACACCTCATGTCATTTCTAATTACTACCCCAATAGTCCTGAGATAATAAGAACTAAGCTCGCTGAAGTTAGATCCGAACTGGATAGGCAAAACATAGAGATAGAAATCGATGCAGCGGCAGAGTATTTTTTAGATGATCAGTTTATACAATGGGTGGATGATGAAGTTCCTTTACTGACTTTTGGTGACAAATATTTGCTGGTCGAAACGGGGTTTATGAACAAACCGGCATTCTTTAATGATGCCATTTTTCGACTCAAATCACAGGGCTATAAGCCTATCCTTGCCCACCCTGAGCGATACCAATACATTCAAGAGGACTTTGAGCAGGTTGAGTCTATTCTGTCAACAGGCGTTCTGTTTCAGATTAATTTACTGTCTCTCATAGGTTACTATTCGCCCGCGGCGAAAAAACTCGCAGAGCATCTGATCAATTCCAACCAGTTTCATTTCTTAGGCTCTGATTCGCACAACATGAAGCAGGCCTCCCTTCTCTCCAAAGTGTTAAAAACCAAATCCTTTAAAAAAGCAGGGCAACTTTCCCTACTCAATTCAGCATTGTAGGAGATAAACAGATCGTTAAATCAATAATTTCAAAATTAATCTATCTTTGCCAGTCGAAATTTCAAGAACGATATTGATGAGGTTGAATAATAATGTTAGGCTCCTACTATTGATGGCCATTTTGATCCTGGGTCATTACATCAGCAAAGGCCAATTGTCAGAAGAAGTGAAGAAGATAACCCCGGAAATACCAGGGGAAATTGCTGTAGATTTTGGGTTTAATCTTATCAACAATGCCCCGGACGAAATGGACATGAATTGGTGGAGATCCAAATCGGTGGGCATCTACTTTATTAAGCCATTTGATCTTAGTAAGAAAATGTCGTTCCGACCCGGCATAGGATTGAGTCTGGAAAAACTGGGAACTAAGGATCCTTATTCCGTCGGTTATATCTACGTCGACTCGCTTCAAGGTACAGCGCTAGGTTTCAGAGACATCCCCGGCAGCACCGTGAAAAGTCAACTATCCCTGAATTTTGTGGAAATACCCGTTGAGTTCAGATACAATTTCCGTGGTAACGACAAAAAAGGAATGTACCTAGCAGTAGGGGGTGCATTTGGCTTTTTATTTGATGACAAGACCAAAATCAAATATGAAGTGGGAGGTGAGACGATAAAGGAAAAAATCAAGGACAACTTTCATACCTCTGGAAATAGACTCTCAGCTTATGGCCGATTTGGTATCGGGATGTTCGGGGTATTTTACAAATGGTACTTTACGGACGTATTCACTAACTCGGGACCTCCTGGCACTGAGGATACCAGTTATTCTACCATCGGTATTTCTATTTCCGGCTTCTAGCCAAAATAGTACAATCCAAAAAAGAAAAGAGAAGAACCCACCAATGCTCCCGTCCAGACTTCACCGGCGGTATGAGCATCTACTTTGAGTCGTGCGCTCATCACTACACCCGTCGCAATGACTGAAGATGTGAAAAGTATATTGATTGGTTCGCTGGGGCTTGTAAAAACTAAAGCCAAAAACAGGCCGGCCAATCCCCCGATGCCGGCTGAATGAATGCTGATTTTGTACCAAAATGTGATGACTGTCAGAAGCATCAATAGCACGGAAGAGGCAACAAATATCACCGCTACGGTCTGGTTTACCTGCATTTTTACAACAAAGAGATAAGCGGTCATTACATAATAAAGAGTCACCATCATAAAGGGGGTGCGTCTTTCTCGTCTGCCCATCATGTGCAGATCCTCCAGCTGACCCATCAATTTCATCAATGATATACTCGCAATAGGGATGAGGCAAGTTGTGAAAAAAAGAAAAGGCAACATCCGCACCGAAAGAGGCATTACCAGCTCAGGCGCAAAGCTGTATAGCATCCCAAATGTAAGCGTGGGCATGAGCAATGGGTGAAACACATAGGCTATGATTTTGCTGATCCTCTCTGTCACTACAATTCCTTTCTCAGCCTGGCTACGGGCAGGTTCAATTGCTCCCTGTATTTGGCTACAGTCCGTCTGGCTATGCTGTAGCCCTCAGCCTTAAGCAATTTTTCTAATTTGTCATCCGACAAAGGCTTGGCTTTGTCCTCTTCATCAATAAATTTTTTCAGCTTTTGTTTCACCTCACGGCTGCTCACGTCTTCACCTGAGTCAGTGGCGATGCCCTCAGAGAAGAAATATTTGAGCGGATATATGCCAAATTCCGTTTGAATCGATTTGCTGTTGGCTACCCTGGATACTGTAGAAATATCCATTTGTATCAACTCGGCAATGTCCTTGAGGATCATCGGGCGAAGTTTGGATTCATCGCCTTCCTGGAAGTAGTCGTACTGAAACTTGATGATGGCATTCATGGTATTCAGCAGAGTCTGCTGACGCTGCTTTACCGCATCGATGAACCACTTGGCTGCGTCCAGTTTTTGCTTTACAAAGGAGACCGTCTCTTTGAGCTTTTTGTCTTTTTTGTCGCTCTTGTTGTAGCTCTGAAACATATCCGCATAAGACCTGCTTACCCTGAGCTCCGGGGCATTCCTGGCATTGAGCGTGAGTTCCAGCTTGCCATTATTATTTTTGAGAATAAAATCGGGCATGAGGTATTGAGTCTTGACGAGCCCGTCTTCTGTCGTACCTCCTGGCTTAGGGTTGAGTTTGGTGATGATGCTGATGGCTTCCTTCAGGTCTTCTCCTTCTATACCCAGTTTCTTCTCTATTTTGTCAAAGTGCTTTTTGGTAAACTCATCAAAACAATTGTTGATGATTTTCATGGCAAGCAGAATCTCTGGGGACTCGTCATCCTTCTTCTCAAGCTGTATGAACAGGCACTCTTTCAAGCTCCTGGCAGCGATACCGGGCGGGTCAAACCCTTGGATTTTGTATAGAATCTCCTCAAGCTCATCCACCGTAGTTTCGATGTTTTGAGAAAACGCCAGATCATTCATGATGGCCTCCAGATCCCGGCGGATGTACCCGTCTGATTCGATACTGCCAATCAGTTGTCGCCCGATGGCCTCCTGTGTTTCATCCAGTCTTAGAAATCCCAACTGCGAGATCAGTTGCTCCTGTAGCGAAGTCCCTGACGAAATAGGCATCTCCCGATCCTCTTCCGGGTAGTTGCCATCACCTTGCATCTTGTACCCAGAGAAATCATCCTCGTCGAGATAGTCGTCTATGTCCAGCTCATCATTGTCGGTGTTCTCGACCGTGTCTTCCTCACTTTGCGCATCCTCTGAAACCTCCTCCTTTCCTTCTTCCAGAGCAGGGTTTTCCTCCATTTCTTCTTTGATCCGGGCTTCTAACTCAGCCGTGGGTACCTGCAGCAGTTTGATAAACTGGATTTGCTGCGGTGACAGCTTTTGCCCAAGGGTTTGGATTAAATTGAGTTTTTGCATTCAGGTAGTTGAAACAAATCGTTTCCAAATTTATTCTATTTCTCCATATTCTCATGGTGAGAATGAAAATTGGAAAAATGAATTTTACGATAGAATTTGGTGTTTGATATTGAAATTAACAAAAGTGAAAAAAAGCCTTTTCATTACTTTATCCCTGTTGATCGTATTGACAGCATGTCAAAGCATGAACCCTCAGCAAAAAGGGAGTGACCCTATAGATCACACGCTTTTTGATGAACTGCTAAAAAGATACGTAAATAATGAAGGATGGGTAGACTATAGGGCGCTGCAAAGCGAGGGGGATAAACTCAATGAGTACCTGAAGCTCCTGGAAGAAAACGGACCCAATGACCAAACCTGGACAAAGGATGAACAGCTCACTTACTGGATTAACGCATACAACGCCTTTACGATTCGCCTAATTTTAGACTACTATCCTGTGGCCAGCATCAAAGACATTGGCTCAGCGATACAAATCCCTTTGGTAAATACAGCCTGGGACATCAAGTTTATTGAGATAGGTGATCAGGAGCTTTCCCTTAATAACATCGAGCACAGTATCATCAGGAAGAATTTCGACGAACCCAGAATACACTTTGCTCTGGTGTGTGCTGCCAGGTCTTGTCCCAAGCTTAGAAACGAGGCCTATGATGCCGCTCGGCTAGAACAGCAATTGACAGATCAGGCACGTACCTTTCTGGCCAACCCGGATAAAAACAGAATCACGAAGGACGAGATGGAATTGTCAAAAATTTTTAGCTGGTACCAGGGCGACTTTACTAAAGAAGGTAGCCTTGTCGAATACCTGAACCAATATGCTCCGGTCACCATCCATGAAGATGCCCGGAAAACATTCAAAAAGTACGACTGGTCATTGAACGAGCAATGATTAGCTAATCTGACCCGCCAGTATTTCTATCCCTTCATCAAAAGATTTTGGATCATAACCCAGAACCTCTCGTGCCTTGTCTAATACGAATCCCGTCTTTGGAGGTCGTTTCGCCGGCTGAGAAAAGATACTGCCGTCTACCTTGGTGATGAGGGACTTGTTCAGATCAAAGAAATCACAGGTCTTCATGGCCATGTCGTAGGGTGTGAGCAATTCCTTGCCTGAAATATTGAACACCCCCTCGGCCTGCTTTTTCGCAGCGAGGTAGCATCCCATCGCCAGATCTTCAGCCAATGTCGGTGTCCTCCACTGATCGTCAACGATTTTGAGCTCCTTGCCTGATTCCAGGTTGTTTTTTACCCATAGGATGATATTGGATCGGCTCATGCCCGGTGTAATCCCGTAGACGAGCACAGTCCTAAGAATGGCCCATCGACAGTTAGAATTTTTCACAATCTCCTCTGCATCCAGCTTGCTCTGGCCATAGTAGCTCAGAGGATTGGGTTCATCATCTTCTTTGTATGGCCCCGCCTCCCCGTCAAAAATGAAGTCTGTGGAAAGGTGAACCAGAAATATGTCGTTTTTGGCACAAGCTTCAGACAGATACCTCACAGCATCTACATTCAGTTTGATGCATTCCTCTCGATCTGTTTCGCACTGGTCTACATTGGTCATGGCGGCGGTGTTGACTACCACATCAGGCTGTACTTGTGAGATCACTTCCTGTACATTGGCCTGATCACGGATGTCCAGATTTACAAACTCAAAGGGCTCCTTCAAGTAATCGATACGGTTTTCAGAATACGAACTAGCTATTGGCTGCTCGCCATTTTCAAGTAAAAGTTTTACCAATTTTTGACCCAAAAGTCCGTTCGAACCTGTGACTAATACTTTCATAAAAACTGTGTGATGATTGCGCTTAGATTTGACAATGGCGTAAACTTAGAAAAAATAAATTTTCTTATCTTCGTCACAAACTTCCTTTTCCCGCAGGCTTAGAAATTCTAACAGAACAGAACGTTTAAATGTCAGAAAACAATACCAAGCTTTCATTCAATTTTGAGACACTATTATTGATCCTGTCTGTCTATGTAGTAGCCGAACTCTATGTAGGCACGGTGATCGATTATCCGGCCAACATTAAGGAAATCCTGGAGTACATTGATTTCGGTATTTGTATATTGTTTTTGTACGACTTTTTTACCGGAATTTGGCGTGCGGAGGACAAGTGGAGATATTTTAAGATTCACTGGATCGATCTGATATCGTCTATTCCTACGGTAGGATTCCTGAGGATTGGCCGGATCGTGAGAGTGATCAGAATCCTGAGGGTATTGAGATCTGCTAAGTATATTCTCAATTTTTTTAGCAAGAACAATTCCTTCAATACCTTCCGAAACCTGTTCTTCATCAGTATCCTGATCATTATGATGTTTACATTGAGCTTTTACCATGCCGAGCGTCACGTAAACCCTTTTATCGATGACGTGGGAGACAGCCTCTGGTGGACGACCATTACCACGATCACCGTTGGATTTTTGCAAGACATACCGCCTGTCACAGTGGAAGGAAAGTTTCTGAGTATTGCCCTGATCTTACTTGGGATGATCATCTTCTCGACCTTGACGGGTACCATTACTGATTACTTTATCGGTGATGAGGACATACAGGAAAGCCTCGACAAGCTGACTGAAAAGGCTGATACCCTGGAAAAAAAGCTGGACGAGATCACTCAAAAGCTGGACAAGCTCCAAAAGGACTAACCCATAAAATTCAAAAGGGCTTTGACAGACGCGCCTGTATCCAAACGATCCCCTTTCAGCGTACCTGAGTACCTTGAGCGTATCAATTGCCCGCTGGATGTAAATCCCTCTCTCCGATATCTTAAAAAACTGCATCTGCAGCACCTGCTCCATGTCCCATTTGAAAACATGGACAATTTTTTAGGTAATGAAATCATCCTGGACATTGACCGTATTTATAAAAAAATCGTCCAAAAACGACGAGGTGGCTTCTGCTACGAACTCAACGGATTGTTCTACACCCTGCTCAAAAAACTGGGGTTTGAGGTGGATATGGTGTCGGCAAGAGTGTATGACACGGACGGTGTGCTCAGGCAGGAGTTTGATCATATGGCCCTGATTGTACATTTGGATGAGCGTCAATACCTGGTAGACGTTGGTTTTGGTGACTACTTTCGTCAGCCTAAAAATTTGACCATTGGGGAGGTCCAAATGGACAACAACAAATACTATCGCCTTGATAAAAACATTGATGATGTCTATACGATCAGTTCATCTACAGATACCATCAATTATCGCCAGGACTATAGTTTCACTTTAGTCAAAAGAAGCCTGGTGGAATTTATCGACATGTGCTATTATCATCACAGAAACAAGGAATCCCATCTGGTGAGAAGGCGGTATATCACACAAGCAACCCGGGAAGGACAGAAAACCCTGACCTGGAAAAAATTGACCATAAGTCATCTGGGAGAAACAACCGAGACGGCCATCCAAAATGGGGATGACTTCAAGGTCAAGCTATTTGAGCATTTCCAAATTCGATATATCGTCAATCGATGAGTGCGTCAAGGAGCACCTCGACTGGATGTAAGGCAATCCGGCCCGTACCATCCTTGATCTGATGACGACAGCTAGTACCCGGTGCAGAGACGATCACATCTCCATGTGCCTCCCGTACAGCCGGAAATAGCACTAGCTCACCTACCTTCATAGACACATCGTAGTGATCTTTTTCGTAACCGAAAGAACCCGCCATACCGCAGCATCCTGATGGGATAGCCTTTACCTCGTAATTTTCGGGAAGAGATAGTGCATCCATCAGAGTCTTCATAGAAGACAGGGCCTTTTGATGACAGTGACCGTGTACCTGAATTTCTGCCTTGTTTTGTGTGAAGCGATCAGGAGAGATTCTCTTGGCCATCACTTCCCTGGTGATAAACTCCTCAAAAGTCATAACCGCTTCAGATAGCTTAACAGCTTTCTCCTTAAGCTCCGGATCGCAAAGCACAGGGTACTCATCCCTGAAGGTCAATATCGCAGAAGGTTCGATCCCGATCAGAGGGCTTTCCCTGGTGACCACATCGGATAGCAACTCAATGTTCTTATCACAGATCTTTTTGGCTTCCCTTACCATGCCCTTGGAAAGCTGCGGGCGCCCTGAAGGCACGTGCTCAGGTACCACCACTTTGTAGCCGAGCTTATCAAGGAGCTGGATGGTTTTGACCCCTATTTCAGCGTCAAGATAATCAGTAAACTCATCGACAAAAAAGTGAACCACCTTGTCAGAGTCCTGGTTCATCAGGCCGGCCTTATTTTTGACGAACCAGTCTTTTGCCGTAAAACCAGGCAGAAGAGGCATAGAACGGTCAGGATGATAGCCCATCACCGCTTTGCCGATATTCCCTAAAAATTTACTCTTAAATACTGCATTATAGGCCCAGGGAACCTTGGATGCCAATTTCATATTGGTGGCATACTCGCCTGTCATCCGTACGCCAAAGGGAATTCCATTGGCATCATGGTAGTGCTGCTGAAATTCCGCCTTGAGCTTTGCCATATCCACATTCGAAGGGCATTCACTCTTGCAACCCTTACAAGACAGGCACAGATCTACAACTTCTTTGATCTCCTGACTGTCAAATTTGTTGAGTTTGTCTGAATGAGTGAGCACTTCCCGAAGGATATTGGCGCGAGCGCGAGTGGTGTCCTTTTCATTGCGGGTAGCCATGAAGCTCGGACACATGGTCCCTCCGCTCTCGGGAGATTTTCGGCAGTCACCAGAACCGTTGCACTGCTCGGCAGCCCGGAGTACTCCTTGTGTTTTGCTCCAGTCAAAGTACGTCTTTATCTCCTCGTCTTTTTGATCAGGCGTGTAACGAAGGCACTCATCCATAGGCGGAGCCTCTGTGATTTTGCCCGGATTAAAAATCCCCTTGGGATCCCAAGTTTTCTTCACTTCCTTGACGAGCTCGTAGTTTTTCTCTCCGATCTGCTCTTTGATAAACTCACCTCTCAGGCGTCCATCACCATGCTCACCACTCAAGGAGCCTTTGTATTTTTTCACCAACCTGGAAATCTCCTCTGCCACCACTCTAAACATTCTGTGACCTTCCTCGGTCTTCATATTGAGCACGGGTCGGAGGTGCAGCTCTCCAGATCCTGCATGGGCGTAGTGTACGCAGCTTAGGTTGTACTTTTTCAGCGTTTCATTGAATTCCCGAATGTACTCCGGCAAATCCTGTACATCCACTGCCGTATCCTCTATCACAGGCTGAGCTTTCGCATCTCCCGGTATGTTGCCGAGCAGTCCGAGTCCAGCTTTACGCAAGTTCCAGATTTTGCCAATGTCATTGCCTTTGAGCACCGGATAATGATAGCCCAGCTTTTCTTTTTTCAGATCAGCAATGAGCGATTCCGTCTTAGCATTAAGGGCTTCATCATTATCAGCAGCCAGCTCCACAACCAAAATGGCCCCGGGATCACCTTGCACAAAGAATCGGTTTTTTTGCTGCTCGATATTTTCTTTGGTGCACTGGAGAATAATGTCATCAATGAGCTCACTCGCATGTGGCTCATATTTCAATCCTACCAGATTGGCCAGCAGAGACTCATGAATGTCGTTGCAATGAATACAGACAAGAGCCTTGTCTTTCGGAGGGGTTGGGATGGTTTTTACCTTGATCTCAGTGATGAAAACCAAGGTACCTTCCGACCCGGCAATCAGCTTGCAAAAGTTAAAATCTTCTCCCTGCGCGTTAAATGGCTTGTTGATCGCCAGCAGGTCGATAGCGTATCCGGTGTTTCTTCGTGGGATAGACGGCTTGGGAAACTCCTTCTCAATTTCAGACCGTACCTCTTCTGAGTTTAGCTGACGATATATTTCCTGATATAAAAAACCTTCCAGGTCCTCCTGCTGCAGCTTTTCATCAAAGGAAACCTGATCGAGTTCTGAAAAAGTAACCTCGGAACCGTCAGAGAGAAAGCCCGTCACCTCCAGCAAATGCTCTCTAGTGCTTCCGTAGACCACTGAATTGGATCCACAAGAGTTGTTGCCGACCATTCCGCCGATCATAGCGCGGTTGGCCGTGGAAGTCTCCGGCCCAAAGAATAGATCGAACGACTTCAGGTGGCGGTTGAGATCATCACGTATCACACCCGGTTGCACACGCACCCAGCTTTCTCCTTTGTTTACCTCGAGCACCTGGTTAAAATGTTTGGAAACATCCACCACGATCCCCTGGCCTACCACCTGTCCAGCGAGTGACGTACCCGCAGTACGTGGGATAAGAGAAGTATTGTTTTCATTGGCAAACTTGATGAGCAGTGCAATATCCGATTTTGACTTGGGTAGGGCTACCGCCAATGGCATTTCGCGATAAGCAGATGCATCCGTGGCATAGAGCGTCCGCATGGTATCATCATAAAAAAACTCTCCCTCCAGGCTTTTGGCCAATAATCTCAGCTTCTCTTTCATGGCCGCAAAATTATACGATAAAGCCAATAAGACCACCGGTCACCGCATGTTTGCTTCGAATTCCCGTTCCTTTGTACAATTTCGTTTTCAAAAAAATATTTAATTTCAAAACCGAGATGGACGAAGACTATTCTAGTTTAAAAAATTGGCAAAAGAAGATTCACGAAGTGATCTTCGGCTATACAACCTGGCATGGCAAACTGTTTGACATTACCCTCCTGGTAGCAATACTTGCCAGTATCGTAGTGGTCATGCTAGAGAGCGTGAGGGAAGTGTACGATCGACATGGATATGAACTCAGGATCATCGAGTGGTTTTTTACGGTATTGTTCACGCTAGAGTATGTCGCTAGAATCTTATCCTCACCCAAGCCCTGGAAGTACATATTTAGCTTCATGGGGATTGTGGACTTACTCTCCCTGATCCCAACATATCTAAGCCTCATCGTCAGCGGGTCACATGCCTTATTAGTCATTCGTTCCATACGGTTGATCCGTGTGTTTAGAATCCTGAAACTTACGCATTTCATGGGTGGTGCCCAGCAGCTGGCTGATGCCCTATGGCAAAGCCGTCATAAGATCGTGGTATTCCTGGGCTCTGTACTCTGCATCGTAGTGATCATAGGTACGTTGATGTATATGATTGAAAGCCGGGAAAGTGGATTCACAAGCATCCCTCGCAGCATTTATTGGGCGATCGTCACCATCACGACAGTGGGCTACGGGGACATCGCTCCCCAAACTATCATTGGACAAACGCTGGCTTCAATGCTCATGATCATCGGCTATGCGATCCTGGCAGTTCCTACTGGCATTGTCACCCACGAGTTGATACAAGGGGAACAAAAGAGAAAAGCAAGCTGCCCGAGCTGCGGATACAACAATCCTCTCGAAGCGAATTTTTGCAATCAATGTGGTTCTCCTTTGAAAAAAGTTTAGTCAAAAAACCAATTCATTCGTAAACAAAAGACACTTTGGTTTGCGTTGAAGTCGTTGTAAGCCATTTATTTGATATTTTTGTTCTCCCATTTCAGAAATTAATTTGAAAAAATACAAAATCATATCCGTTGTCCTCATTCTGTCCATCGGGCTCTTCTCGTTTTCGAGTGATGACAAGTATTTTACCTTCACTAAAAACCTGGACATATTCGCTTCGCTGTACACTGAGGTGAACAAGTATTATGTAGATGAAGTCAACCCCAACGAACTTATCAAAACGGGCATAGACGCCATGCTTAAAGAGCTGGATCCCTATACAGTCTATATTCCTGAGGATGCCATTGAGGACTTTCGTACCAATGCTACCGGAGAATATGGAGGGATCGGCATCATGTCCAACAAAGTGAACGGCCGTCATCTGGTACTCAACCTGTACGAAGACTCACCTGCATACAATGCCGGAATGAAAATTGGGGATGAGATCACAAAAATTGATGGTCGATCTATCATTGAGATGAGCGATGAGGATGCTGGAAAACTGCTCAAGGGTCAATCTGGATCTAAGGTGAAAATAGAAGTACTCAGGAATAACAAGGAATCCAAGGAATTTAGCCTGGAGCGGGAAAAGATCGTCATTCCAAACATAAGCTACAGTACACTACTCACTCCGGAGGTGGGGTATTTCAAAATGTCAGAGTTTACCCGACATGCTGGTGAGGACGTAGAAAAAACCGTCATAGACCTAAAAATGAAAGGGGCCAAAAGTATGGTCATCGACCTGAGGGGGAACCCGGGTGGTCTGCTCAATGAGGCGGTGGCTATTTGCAATCTATTTGTGCCTAAAGGCTCCAACATCGTGCAGACAAAAGGAAAGACTCCCGCTCAGAGCTTGTCGTATGCGGCCAAGGAGATTCCCCTGGACTTAGAAATCCCGTTGGTGGTACTGATCGATGAAAATAGTGCCTCGGCTTCTGAGATCGTATCAGGCGTGATGCAAGATTATGATCGTGGAGTGATCATTGGACGAAAGTCGTATGGCAAGGGCCTTGTACAGGTATCACGACCCCTAACGTTTAATTCCCAACTCAAGGTCACTACCGCTAAGTACTATATCCCGAGTGGTCGATGTATTCAGGCACTCGATTATCTTCACAAAAACCCTGATGGCACGGCAGGTACCATCCCGGATTCACTAAAAGGTGAATTTTACACTTCAAACAACCGAAAGGTATTCGACGGAGGAGGGGTGGATCCTGACATCAGAATCCAAAAAAAGGAAGAATCCTTTTATACCAAAAACCTGAGAAAAAGCGGGCTGATATTTGACTATGCCACACGGTACTACTATGCACACGATAGCATCAATGAGGCTAAGGAGTTTGA
Source organism: Reichenbachiella sp. (assembly GCA_965222305.1). GTDB lineage: Bacteria > Bacteroidota > Bacteroidia > Cytophagales > Cyclobacteriaceae > Reichenbachiella. The sequence goes on along the minus strand of OZ244943.1, from coordinate 4,004,915 downwards.
GTTATCAGACGCAGAGTATGAGAAGTTTGTCCAATGGATGAACAAGAAATCATTTGAAAACACGTCAAGCGTTGAGTCAGGACTGAAACTGCTCAAGAAGGCGGCATCAGCTGACAAGGCCTATGAGGAACTTGCCGACGAGATTGATGCGCTGAGCCAGGCAGTGACCAAAGCCAAATCTAACGGATTGATAACTTTCAAAGAAGAGATCCGGTCGGAGCTCGAAAAAGAAATCATCAAAAGATACTATCTCACCGCCGGTGTATTGGAGTCTACGCTCAATGAAGATCCTTATATTAAGTCAGCCCTTGATGTGCTTGACGATGAGCAGTTGTATGCTTCGACCCTCGGGCGTCAGTAGTCCATTGTGACAGGATTTGCCTATCTTTTCGGCAGCATTTAAGTGAACTAGATGGAATCAACCCTCGATCAGGTCGTATTAAATTTTGATAAGGACTCATTGCTGTTGCTCAATATTTGCATTGCCTTTATCATGTTTGGCGTGGCCCTGGAGCTCAAGATTCGCGACTTTGCTTTGCTGTTTAAGACACCCAAACCCATATTGGTCGGACTGTTGTCTCAGCTTCTTGTTCTGCCGTTTATGACTTATCTATTGGTCTCTATAATAAACCCGACTCCCAGCATAGCCTTAGGTATGTTTTTAGTGGCTGCCTGTCCCGGAGGCAATGTTTCCAATTTTTACAGCTCCCTCTCCAGAGGCAATGTGGCCTTGTCTGTGAGCCTGACGGCCATTGTCTCTACTGCCGCGGTTTTACTCACTCCGTTTAACTTCACCTTGTGGGCCGGTAGCTATGGCCCTACGGCCGATCTTTTGGAAAAATTTAATTTGAACGTTTGGAATGTGGTGGTCACGGTAGTACTAATCCTGGCGCTTCCACTTTTTCTAGGTATGGTGTTCAATAATCGCTTTCCCAAAATCACGAAGAAGATCACGAAACCCATAAAAAAACTGTCAATACTGATATTCGCTGGATTTGTGGTAGCAGCCTTGTCAGCCAATTTTACTCATTTCCTCAACCACATCATGGAAGTCGTATTTCTGGTGCTGCTGCACAACCTTATCGCTCTTGGATCGGGTTACTCTTCTTCCTCTCTTTTTGGATTGAGCGATCCTGACCGTAGGTCGATCACCATCGAAACGGGCATTCAAAACTCAGGCCTTGCCCTTGTGATTATTTTTGATTACTTCCAGGGATTGGGGGGTATGGCATTCATCGCGGCATGGTGGGGCGTCTGGCATTTAATCTCGGGCGCATTTATATCATTTCACTGGCAGGCGCGCAATATTAAAATAGTACAACAGAATTAGCCTATTATTATACTTTTTGTTCGAAATTTCATAACTTCGTAGATCATGCTTGCGAGTACAATGAAAACGGAATTCATTTGGTATAATCCCGCCGATAAAGAATACCAGTTTGGAGATAAAGAAGAATATCTTGAGATTCTGAAAAACAGCAACCAATCTCAAAACTTTATCATCCTAGACACCTTTTCGGACATCAGCACTTCTTTCAGAGAGAAGCTGCTCAATAAGCTACGGTTTCTCAATTCCGTGCGCAAGGCTGACATCATGGAGATGATCTAGGTCATTTCGACTATCATTCTCAATGTTTATCCTATAATCCTCATCATTCATCGAATCACCGAGATTGCGGCATTGGTAATCGAATAACCCGGGCGATGGGTCGAATTAAGTTAGAATTTAGCCCAATACACCCTAATATTGAATCAAGAAAGCGCAACAAACGAGTTGTGAATACCGATCAGCAATGATCCCACCTGCTGGATCTTTTAGGTTATGGAATTCAAACAGGTTGTTTTGAATGGAATTTAGTTAGTAAAGGCACTCTTGGTAAAGGGTGCCTTTTTCTTTAAGCCTTCCTCAGTTCCTCAGCAATCTCCCTGGCGAAATAGGTAAGTATAATATCCGCCCCGGCCCGCTTGATCGACAGTACCGATTCCATCATAGCAGACTTGCCATCCAGCCATCCACGCTCGTCAGCAGCTTTGATCATTGAGTACTCTCCGGAGACGTTATACGCTGCTATTGGGAGGTCAAAATTATTCTTGAGACTCTGAATGACATCTAGATAAGACAAGGCCGGCTTTACCATTAGGTAATCCGCTCCTTCCTCAGTGTCGAGCTCTGCTTCAATAAAGGCCTCACGAGAATTTGCAGGATTCATTTGGTAGGTCTTCTTATCCCCCGACTTGGGTGCAGAATCAAGCGCATCCCTAAATGGCCCGTAAAATGCACTGGCATACTTTGCGGTGTAAGACATTATCGACGTTTTCTGTAACCCGTTTTCATCCATGAGATCCCTCAGGTAACCTACACGTCCATCCATCATATCCGACGGTCCAATGATGTCGGCTCCCATATGGGCCTGGGCCAGCGTCATCTTGCCCAATACCTCCAGAGTTTCGTCGTTGAGGATTTCACCCTGGGCATCGACGATCCCATCATGGCCATCGGTACTATAGGGATCCATTGCCACATCGGTCATGATGCAGGCCTCGGGAAACTCTTCCTTTATTTTCTTTAGTGTCTGTAGGTAGAAAAAATCCGGGTCATAGCTGCGGGTCGCCATTTTACCCTTGTGCTTTTCGTCCACCACAGGAAAAACATCAAACGCCTGGACGCCCAGCTTTAAGCAATTCTCAATCTCCTTGAGCAGGAAATCTTCAGAGAGTCTGAAAATTCCGGGCATAGAGTTTACTTCCTCTTTCTTGTTTTTTCCTTCCAGTAGAAATACTGGGTACATGAGGTCATGCACGGTGAGCTGGGTTTCCTGTACCAGATTGCGAATCGCTTCGCTTTTTCGGTTTCTTCTTGGTCTGCGCTTCATCATTGTCACAAAAATAGGGTTAAATCAATTCTGTGCCAGTGAATAAGCCATGAACCTGCCTTCGTTCGATTCGTTAATATTCATTGACCCAATTGATTCTTTTGAAAGAATCCCCGATATTAACCAATCCCGATGAAGCAGCTATTCCATACCTATCTCAAGTCCCTTCTGCTTGCCTGGCTCTGCGTGCTATGCCTTTCGGCTAATAGCCAAGAGATGGGCTTCAGTCTTCCCGAAGGACGAACCAAGATTCGCATCCCGTTTGAACAGTTCAATAACCTCATCGTGATCCCGGTGAAAATCAATGGGGATGTCACCCTAAAATTTATCCTGGATACTGGAGTTCAATACCCAATCCTGACGGAGAAGTTTTATGGGGATCTTCTCAACTTTGAATATCCCAGAAAACTCATGATTCAGGGACCCGGCATTCAAGACTCTATCACCGCGCTGGTGGCATCGAACGTTTCACTTACTCTGCCGGGAGGCGTAAAATCCGGCAAATACCAGCCGTTTTTGGTTCTGGAAAATGACTATCTGCAGCTGAGAGAAAGCCTGGGAACAGAAGTTTTTGGCATCATCGGCTATGATATCTTCAGTCGGTTTATTGTGGAGGTCAATTATGAAGAGAATTATTTGACTCTGTATGAACCCGAGGAATTTAAAGTCAAGAAAAAGTATAGGAAAGTGCCCATCACGCTTGAGTCCACTAAACCTTACATTCCTGTGACCGTTCGGAATGCTGATCAAGGTTCTAAGGAGTTGCCGTTGATGATCGATACTGGGGCTAGCCATTCCCTACTGATCAACAACCCGGACGAAGGCTCCTTCCTTCCGGAGAAAAATGTGCCTTCTGTAATCGGAAGAGGTTTGGGCGGGGAGATTTTCGGTCACGTAGGAAGGGTCTCTTCCATACAGGTTGACGAATTTAAACTGGAGCAACCGATCATCTCTTTTCCCCTCAAGGGGGACTATGGCTCGTTGGCCAAAAAAGGCAGCCACCATGGTACGATTGGGGGAGAGTTTCTATCACGTTTTAATGTGGTCATAGATTATCATAACCAATACCTGTACCTCAAAAAAAACCATCAATTCAAGCGGGAGTTTGAGCATGACATGAGTGGGATGACGATTGTGGCCAATGGCGAAGAATTCAATAGCTTCCGTGTGATCGCAGTCCGCTATGGTTCGCCGGCCTATGAAGCCGGCGTCCGCATTGGAGATGTGATCCTAAGCATCAATGGGATGACCTACGCCAGCATTGAGCTTGCCGGAGCGCATGCCATGCTGAGGAAATCACCCGGCAGAAAGATTACGCTAAGGGTTTATGATGGTGAAAATACCGTCAAAAAAACCTTCACACTGGAGCGTTTCATTTGAGCCATCCACCGCCGATTCGATGGGGATTTTGTAACTTGGCAGGCCATGAAAAACCCAAAAACAGCACCCTACAAACCAACCCATTCAGTTAGGATCGTCACGGCCGGATCTTTATTCGATGGACATGATGCCGCGATCAACATCATGCGCCGAATCCTCCAATCATCAGGCGCTGAGGTCATTCATCTTGGGCACAATCGCTCTGTGGATGAGATCGTCAACTGTGCCATTCAGGAGGATGTACAGGGAATCGCCATCACCTCATATCAGGGTGGACACATGGAATTTTTCAAGTACATGTTTGACCTGCTCAAAGAAAGAGGCTGTGGACACATCAAGATTTTTGGAGGAGGAGGGGGTACCATTCTTCCTACCGAAATTGAGGAACTGCATGCATACGGAATCAATAGAATCTACTCACCGGATGACGGCAGAACCCTTGGCCTGCAAGGCATGATCAACGACGTCCTGGAGCAGTGCGACTATGCATTGGACTCAATTAAGATCAGCAACAAAGAATTAACTCAGAAGAATCCGGCAACACTGAGTCGTGCGATTACCCAATTCGAAAATGGAGTAGGAGAAATAGAAGTCTTGTCAAATGCCTCATCTTCAAAAACACCAGTACTAGGCATCACAGGAACCGGTGGGGCTGGAAAGTCTTCTTTGGTTGATGAATTAGTTCGAAGGTTCCTGGCGGATTTTGAAGATAAAACGCTAGCCATCGTTTCAGTAGATCCTTCCAAACGAAAGTCGGGAGGAGCTCTATTGGGTGATAGAATCCGTATGAACTCCATCAATGACCCAAGAGTTTACATGCGTTCCATGGCTACACGTCAATCCAATTTGGCCTTATCGAAATATGTACAAGATGCTGTCAACGTATTAAAAACCAGCGCGTTTGATTTGATCATTTTGGAGACTAGTGGAATCGGCCAATCCGATACAGAAATTATCGAGCACTCTGATGTTTCACTGTACGTGATGACTCCTGAATACGGTGCTGCGTCTCAACTGGAAAAAATCGATATGCTGGATTTTGCCGATTTGATCGCCCTTAACAAACTGGACAAAAAAGGATCTGCCGATGCCCTCAGGGACGTAAAAAAACAGTACCAGCGAAATCACGAGCTTTGGGAGGCCGATGAAAGTGAGCTTCCTGTCTTTGGCACCATCGCCTCGCAATTCAACGATCCCGGAATGAATCGGCTCTATTCCAAGGTGATCAAAACACTGAATGAAAAAACGTCAAGTGATTTGAAATCAACGGAAAGTTCGGAAACTTCCGAGTCCGAAAAGATCTTCATCATCCCTCCCAAGCGGACTCGCTACCTCTCTGAAATATCCGATGAAATCCGAAGCTATGATGAGTGGGTAGAACAACAATCCTCACTTGCCAATGACCTCTTCGCGCTTAAGAGAACTGAAAAATTAATCCCAGATTCAGATTCGCTTAAAAACAAAACAGAGGAAGTTGTCGATCAGCTATCAAAAGAAAACCATCAAATCCTGGAAGACTGGTCCGAGAAAAAGGCCAACTATTCAGGGGATCATTTTACCTATTCAGTGCGAGGAAAAGAAATTAAGGTTGAGACCAAGACAGAATCCCTGTCTCACCTGAAAATCCCTAAAATCAGCTTGCCACGATTTGAGGGATGGGGGGATATCCTGAGGTGGTCTCTACAGGAAAACGTCCCGGGTGAATTTCCATACACATCAGGCGTGTTTCCTTTCAAACGATCAGGGGAAGACCCAACTAGAATGTTCGCCGGAGAAGGAGGGCCGGAGCGAACCAACGCACGATTTCACTATGTATCAAAGGGCCTACCTGCAGCCCGGCTTTCTACGGCATTTGATTCTGTCACACTCTACGGAGAAGACCCGGATCATCGGCCGGATATCTATGGAAAGATTGGTAATTCAGGCGTAAGTATTTGCTGTCTCGACGATGCCAAGAAACTTTACTCTGGCTTCAATCTTTGCGATCCAACAACTTCGGTCTCCATGACCATCAACGGGCCTGCCGCGACCATTTGTGCCTACTTTATGAATGCGGCCATCGATCAGCAATGCGAACTCTACATCAAGGAAAACGGGCTGGAAAAAGAGGTTGAGAAAAAAATCTCTGCGCTGTATAAGGACAAAAAGCGATCTTCTTATCAAGGTGACTTACCAGAAGGAAATGATGGGCTGGGACTGATGTTGCTGGGTGTGACAGGAGATCAGGTATTAGATCAAGAAATCTATGAAAAGATAAAGGCCGATGCCCTATCCAGAGTCCGAGGTACTGTCCAGGCTGACATTCTCAAAGAAGACCAGGCGCAAAACACCTGCATTTTTTCCACTGAGTTTTCTCTGAAGCTCATGGGTGATGTGCAGGAGCATTTTATTCAAAGTGGGGTGAGAAACTTCTATTCCGTTTCGATTTCAGGCTATCACATCGCTGAGGCCGGGGCCAACCCGATCACGCAGTTGGCTTTGACATTGTCTAACGGCTTCACCTTCGTGGAATATTATGTGAGCCGAGGAATGAATGTCGACGATTTTGCCCCGAATCTTTCCTTCTTCTTCTCCAACGGAATTGATCCGGAATATGCCGTGATCGGTAGGGTAGCTCGACGCATCTGGGCCAAGGCCATGAAGCTGAAATACAAAGCCAATGAGCGCTCACAAAAACTCAAATACCACATACAGACCAGTGGCCGTTCGCTCCACGCCCAAGAGATAGACTTCAACGACATTAGAACCACTTTGCAGGCGCTCTACGCCATTTATGACAACTGCAACTCTCTACATACAAACGCCTATGATGAAGCGATTACAACGCCTACTGAGGAGTCGGTACGCCGTGCTATGGCGATACAGCTGATCATCAATCGGGAGCTCGGGCTGGCCAAGAACGAAAATCCGCTTCAAGGTTCTTTCATCATCGAAGAGCTGACTGATCTGGTGGAAGAAGCTGTACTAGCTGAGTTTGACCGGATCACGGAGCGGGGCGGGGTGCTGGGCGCCATGGAGACCATGTACCAGCGCGGCAAGATCCAGGAAGAAAGCATGTACTACGAAGGACTCAAACACTCAGGCGAATACCCCATCATCGGGGTGAATACTTTTTTGTCTTCCAAAGGCTCGCCTACCATCATCCCTCAGGAAGTGATCCGCGCCACCACAGAAGAAAAAGAATACCAGATCGAAATGCTGGAAAACCTCCACTCGCACCATAAAAATGCAGATGAAGAACTCAAAAACCTTCAAAAAGTCTGCATCGAAAATGGCAACATCTTCGAGCAGCTCATGGAGACCAGCAAATATTGCTCACTGGGTCAGATCACGCATGCGCTGTTTGAAGTTGGGGGGCAGTACAGGAGGAATATGTGATTTAGTCAGAGGAATGATTTAATCATTAAATTAGAGTTTGTTTTAAAAATTAATGACCAGTATTCTATTTATGGTGCTATCATTTATCTCAATTGAGATAGATGGTCCAATTGCAGATAAAGCGGGAATTCTCACCGAAAGCCAAGAAAAAACCCTTTTGAAACGACTCAAGCGTATTCAGAATGAGGCTTCTTTAGAATTCTTAGTCTCTTCCAGCACTTCGACTAATTCGGAAGAGGTCAGATTAGAACATCGGGAAATCTTAATTCACGTATCAAAAGATTCTCAATTACTTAAAGTATCAGCCAGTCCTGACATATTAGAACTTATAACAGCATCTAAACTTGAAAGAATTGCCAACAAGGCATCCGAAGGTCTTTCAATTACAGGGGACTATTATTTAGCTATTGATAAGGCAATAAACAATGTTACACATGTTTGGCTAACTGATTATTATCAAGAATCTCAATCAACGATAAAAGCTTATATAGCACTTGGTATTTTGTTGGTACTTATTTTTGCTGGCCTGATTAAATTTTCTAAACTCTTCGAACCATTTTATAAGCATAAAATTGACAGATGGGAAAGAAATAAACACTTTGACCAAAAGTCACCATTTTGAAGAACTCCAGAAATATTTTTTGGCATTTGCAATGCCTTTAATAAGTATAAAAAAAAACCTATTAGAGCGGAAGTTATTTCCGCTCAATATACCAACCTTCCTGCCAGCACCCCCGCAATGCAATTGCTAGCATTCTGTCTTTTTCCTGAAAATTACGAACGTCCCGGACGTCGGTGACGCATGAGCCACTGGATAACGAAAACCTGTCAGGTTTTAGCCCGGAATGAAGAGAAACCTGACAGGTTTGATTAAACTCTATATGTAAAAGCATATAATTACTACATTATATCAACTATTATATCCAAGTGCATATAATTTACTACCTAGCGCAAGTCTTCAGACTTGTGACTTTTCATCTCCCTTTTCTCTCATAAATTTGCCACCATGAAATCAACATTGAAATACATCTCCGACAAGCAGTGGGAAGCCACTAACGACTCTGGTAATACCGTATCCATAGATATGCTGGATCCGGAGGAGAAAAATTCCCAGTCACCTATGCAGCTCGTACTCAGTGCTGTGGCTTCTTGCGCGGCTGTAGACATTGTCTCCATGATCAAAAAACGAAGAAAAACATTTGTGGACCTCAGTGCTGAGACTACTGCAAACCGGGCTGAAAATCACCCAAGAAAATTCACGGACATCCATGTGCAGTACAAGATCACCTCTCCAGACCTCACTGAAAAGGAGGCCGAAAGGATTGTGAGTCTTGCTGTGAGCAGCTACTGTAGCGTGGCCTCCTCATTGGATCCCGCCATCAATCTTACTCATGGGTTTGATATAGTAAAGGGGTAAACTTACTTATCCACAAGGAGATCAAAATACGCTTCGTCAGATTCCATTTTGTTTGAGTCAGCGTCACCTATGATTTCGAGTAGACCCAAGTTCTCTTGTTCCTCAAGAGATAGGTCGGCGTACCTGTTCGTTTCAGGTACAAATTGGTTGTTCAATTCTTCCATCTTCTTATTATCTGTCCCAAAAATGGACTCCTAATGTGATGGATAAGGGAAGGGATTTTTAAATAATTGTGAATAAAGTCACCAGGATCAATTCTCAAAAGAATCACTCACCAAATGCAAATCCCGGGTCACGATAAAATGTACCAGGGCATTGTCGTCCTTCTCGATGTGTCCCCGATCATGACCGTTTTTACTTCCGAATAGATGAATCGCATGGTCGCCTGTCTTGAAGAAAATGTCAGTGTAGTAGGGTTCGTCTTTAGAAAACAACAACTGATTGACCATTCGGCCTTTCTTATTCAGCTTGACTAAAAAGGTCGCCTCGGCATTCGGTGCGATCACTTGCTGCCCCTGTAGGTTTTCGATAGACTGGTAGTTCCCGCTAATCACATAGCCATCTTCTACCACCACCACTCCGGTCACGTTGCCGGTAACTCTTATACCGGTCTCCCATACAGACTCGCCCCGGTCGTTGATATTATCGATATACAATTCAGAGTCATCATCAAAATTGTGCGCCCGGTCTTCTCCTTTGAAGGTCACCATGTAGGAGTGTGTCCTTTGCACAAAGTCTATGCTTCTTGGGTAGGACGTGGTTTCAATGTCATGTTCCATGATCCTGTTACCCCCTTCGTCATAGCCCAGGATCACGTTGAACTTCTCTCCAGACTCAATATGACTCCCATTCAGCACAAAAACACAACCTGTCTGCGCTGCATAAAGCACCGCAATTTCCGTGTGGGAATCTGCTCCTGCACTATCCTTTTCCAACAAAAATTCTTTGAACCAGCTCACTCGCCCATTCGGTTCTTTTTTACAGATAAAAGAGGCCTTTTTGTTTTCCTTTGATTTGAAGAATACTCCTCCGAGGTATTCGCTACCGTCAATGTTTCGAACGATGCTGGTAGTAAATAGCTGACCAGGGTTTTCCTCACTTCCGTCTTTTTGTTCGTAATCAGGGATCACATACCTTCCATATTTCAGCGTTGTTTCAGGAATTTCTTCGTTGAATTCTTCTCTCGCGATTTCCTGAATTTTATCCACGTAATGCAGAAAGTCTTTGTCGCTGATGGCCAGTTCACTATTTGCGTAGGTCTTGATGCCCTCGATTCCCTGGTAGTATTCGTCTATAAAACTCTTGTACTTTTCATACGAACCCGCAACATCGCGTTTGATCACCTCCTGCAGCACGGTATCAGCTTTTCGGATGTTGTGCACCATGCGGCCATAGCTCGCCATCTTCCGGTGAAAGGCCTGGGAGTGATCCGCATCAATCGTTTTCGCCCAATGCTCTTGATGCAAAATCGCGTGCTTCCATTCTTTGTATAAAAACAATGGTTCCACTACCGATCGTAAATCAAACTTTCTCAGCGTAAAAAGAAACTCCTTGTCGACTTTTAGCTGCTCATAAGAACCATTCGCAAAATCCTCTTCTGTTCTCTTTAGCTTGTTGGCTATGAGTTTTTCATTTTGCTCCATCTTAGTTCTGAGCGCTTTGATTTCCGTATCAATGTACTCCTGCACCTCATCCACCCAAGTCGCATAGTCCCACACAGGAATGGCATCTTGCAGAAAATTGACCTCCACGTCCAGTCCATCCAATCGATAAATATTGATTCTGTCGGTTTTCAGTTTTTGGCTATAGCCAATATCGAATGTGTCCGTCTTGGCCTTGTACTCTTCAAAATGCTTCAGTGAGCTTTGGTAGTTCTCTTTTAACTGATTGAACTCCGACTCTAAATTTGAATCATACAATAAGTACAAATCCTTCAAAGTCTTGTAGCGACCAATAATCGAGCTGAAGCCGCCATTGGCCTTGCTGTAGTCTGCATAGCTCTTGGTGAATGACTCATAGATACCCGGCATATTCTGCTCAAAAGCTTCCTGTGTAGCCAGAAATCGATCCATTGTGGTCAGGATAGAATCATATTTGATCACAAGTTTCCCTCTGCCATCCGTGTATCCAAAATTGAAATACTCTTCTTCGTTTCGGTTTACTTCCCGCTCATCAATATATTGCTTCACCATCCCAAAGGACTCCTTACATAGCCCAATATTGGCCATCGCTTTTTTGTATTCCTTCAGCGGATCGCTTGACTCAAAACGCTGATGATAGATCAGACCAAGCTGAAAGTATTTTCCCACATTGTCTTCCGGGTCTTCTTCCAAATAACTCTTGATAGCCGCCACGGCCGAGGTAGGTTCACTTTGTAAAATACCGGGAAGGACGTCCTCATATTTGGCCCTTTTCTGAGCCGATAATGACATAGAAAAGATCAACAGAGCGATTGCGATATGTAAGAAACTGTTTTTCATATCGCTAGTATTTTAAGAACCACTCGTCTGTTTTTCGCTCGGCTTTCATCATCGGCATTAGGCACCAGGGGTTCGGACTCACCATATCCGACAGGAGTAAAACGGTCATCCTGAATTTCATTTTCTATCAGGAAGGCCACCACACTTTGTGCTCGACGCTGAGACAGGATTTTGTTGTAAGAATCAGAACCCAGGTCATCGGTATGTGCTGAAATCTCTACGTCGAGGGTCGGGTTGTTGTGCATCAGGCCTATCACCCTAAACAGCTCCGCCGATGAAGTTTCCGTCAACTGGTCGGAGTTAGACTCAAATAAAATATCCTTAAGCGTCAGGTTGGTACCCACGATCAGCGGCTGGAGTTTCATGACTACCTCGCTGTCCGAATTGTTATTTACGTCAATGACCGTGGAGTTAAATGCATACCCCTGGTCACTGGTCGCCTCGATTTCGTAGCGATCCCCAACCCGCAGCGCCACCGTCTGATTGCCTTCCACATCGATCGTTTCATCCCGGTTTCTGTTTCGGATTCTTACCCTGGATCGGACTTTGCTGTTGTTGGTTAAGTCCGCCACATTAATGTCCACGTCTTTCTTGATAGGTATCAGCTCTATGTCCTTTTCAAACTCCGGATAGACCGTAAGACCGGAAATGTCAAATTCAAACTGCTCCGGATGAAAATTCTCTTTCTGAATCTGAATTTGATAGTTTTTGCCCAAAGGCAAATCGAGGTCCAGCATGCCCGTCTCGCGACTGCTGATCGTGTCCAACTGATAATCGCCTGTGGCATTCGTAATTTTTATAGCCGCTGCGATCGGTTCGAAAATTTCTATGTCGAAAATATTGAGCCGTAGGTGGGCACTTTCGAACAGCTCCACTTCTATATCCAATTCCTTGTATTCTGTTTCCCGCGTCAAGTCAAACGAGGTAAAATAAGTGGTATGGCCTTCTTCCCGAAATTCAATATTGTAACTACCCCCCACAGCCAGTACCAGGCTAAATCGGCCATCATTAGGGTTGGTGGTGATGTGCATCACTTCATCAGAGGTAAACGCATCACGTACATAAATATCCGCGTACAACGCCTCACCGGTCTTCCCTTCTCGCACGTAGCCCTGGATCACGTTATTCTTAAACTGCTGGAACTCTTCGGGAATGTCCACTGCATAAATGTCTGTAGAATTGAAAGAATAGTACATCTTGTCACCCTGGGCAGATATAGACGCAAACTGATCGCTAAACTCCGAGTTGACGAAATTGAGCGGAACGGGATAAGTCCAATCTCCTGCATCATCGAGCTGGGACTGGTACATATCGTAGCTGCCATAGCCATCCAATCGCATGGAAGAAAAAATCAAGGTTCGATTGTCTGCCATGATCCGTGGGGCCTTTTCACATCCGCGGTTGATCGGTTCAGGCAGTCTCGTGGGCTCAGACCAGTTGCCATTTTTATCCTTTTCGGATTTATAAATGGTGAAGCAGAATTGGCTTTCCATAAACTTCCTCAGGTCTTTCTCGGGAGGGCCCTCAGGTCGAAACCGAACAAAGTACAAGGTTTTCCCATCAGCAGAGATCGAAGGAAACCCCTCATATTCTGATGAATTGATCGGTGCACCGATATTTTTTGGGCTTGACCAGCCATGCTCTTCCCTTACTGAATAATAGATATCCTCAGCCCCCATTCCACCGCTGAACGAGCTGAAAAAGTACATCGTATTGCCATCAAAGGTGATGCTGGGGCCGCCAATCAGGTCGTTGGATTTACCGAAATTGTTGACACTATCGATGGAAACGGGAGCACCCCACTGTCCATCATTGCCTATTTTGGATTCGTACAGTTCGTATCGCCCGGACTTGTTCGTTTCAAACACCATCGTCTTACCATCTGCAGAGATAGAAGGGGCATAGTCCACTGCCGGAGAATTAATATTAGGCACGACGACACCCTGGGCCACGTTCAATGTGGTAGAATCGCGAACGGATTCCTGTCCCACCAGATTCAGACAGCTAAGAGAAAAGAGTAAACCAAAAAGTAGATGTTTATACATGCTGTTCCAAATCTGGCATCATTTTCCCAACATTACAAAAGCCCCCCAATAATAAGGTTCCTTATATTCGTTTTTTAGGGATTGCACAGCATCATGGAAGGCTGCCTGTTTGGGTTGGCCACCGATCCAGTTGTCATAAAATCGCGACATCAGTTTTTGTGTTGTTTCGTCGTTGACCTTCCACAGGCTCATGATAAGATTGTCTGCCCCGGCCACGATAAACGCCCGTTGCAATCCGTATACCCCTTCACCATTTTTCACCTCGCCAAGGCCGGTCTCGCAGGCTGACATCACGACCAGCTCGGTCTTATCTAAATCCAGGTTCATAGCTTCATAGGCAGTAAGTATCCCATCTTCTTCACCATCCAGCTTGTCATTCCTAAAGGTCACAGCAGCGCCGGCCATGAGCAAACCGGATCTAAACAAGGGATTGAATTTAGCCTCCCGAGATTGAAGCCCTGCGTTTTCGTTGAGCGGGTTTGTGAGGGTAGGCATAAAAAATCCGTGCGTAGCTATGTGCAGGAGCGTTGGGCTGGCAACACTTTTAATGTTTTGCTCGTTGGCTTCTGCACGCTCGTATCGATCATATTTCCAGGCATTTTTGTCCAGGGTCTGAGAGATGTTGTCGATCTCTTCGAGTGTACCCGGCAGTTCGGTCACTCCTTTGTCAAATCCTCGTTCGGTTGCCGCTTCGGTGACAGCCGCCACCCCGCCCATTTCGTAATCGGGGTAACCAAAAACCTGAGCAGTGGTAGCGGCCAACCCATCTGATCCTCCAGCTTGCTCCACCATTTCCCTTGTATTACTGAGCAGGTAGATCGTGTATTTATCAAAGACGTACTCTTTTTTATCCGGGTCGTAGAGGGTATTGATATTGATCTTGTTGTACACCCCGTCGGAGGATAGATACAGCTTTTGTACCCCGGTCAACGCCTGGTCGATCAGTGCCCAAAACAACCCATACGACCGGGTATTCTCCAACTTGTACACAATCATGTTTTTGTACTGTTTGAAGTACTTGCCTTCCATGATATCGCCATCATCTACAATGACCAATTCAGGAGGGCTTAGCTGGCCTCCTTTCAGGATCAATACGGCGTAGTATATCGAATCGTTTTTGGTGTTTTTCTTGATTCGGAGGATCTCGATGGCAGCTTCCCCAGGCTCTAAAGCTGCGTTCACATCTTGCCATTTCACCACTTTCTTTTCGTACTCGCTGGCGAAGGATTCCGAAAGCCTTGAAAGTTCCTTTTCGGTATCATTGACCTTCGCTTGCAAGGACTTGATGTTGATTTGATTGGTCGAGAGCTCTTCGTTGGACATGTTGAGTGCCTTCACCAAATCCTCTTTCTCGGAAAGCCATTCGTTGTACTTTGCGATGAGCTGATCGTCTCCGCTATTGAGTATTCTATTACGTACCTTGTTCGTGGCATTAAGCAAAAGAGCCTTGGTAGAAAGCTGTAAATCATAGAGGTTGCTCAGTGTGGCATTTCGTGAGTCAGCCGATCCCTTTTCTTTGGTCACATATTCAATAGCAAAATCCTGATACGCTTCGAACACCGGCTTGATCTTGGCGTAAAATGCTGTCTTTTCTTCTTCGCTCAATGAAGGAAAATAGGTGTTGATGCTATGCAAATAACTGTTGATCACAAAATCGTAATCCTCTCTCGCACTCTCCCAATCCTCCAGTTTTTGATGGACCGAGGCCAATCCAAAAACACTATAGGCGAGATCCGGGTGATTTTCGTTCAATATCTTCTTCCTAATCGCGATCACCTGCTCGTAATGGGCTTTTGCCCCTTCATAGTTCCCAATCTCCTGTTCAAGCACTGCGATGTTGTAGAGGGTATTGGCATAGGATGGGTGATCTGTGCCGAACAATCCCTGATAGATTCTGATGGCTTCTTCGTAGTATCGGGAGGCTTGCTCATATTCCCCCAACTCCTCCAAAGTACTCGCCAGGTTGTGCAGAGTTTTTGAATACAGCGGGTGCTGTGTCCCTAATACTTCATTGTCTATTTCCAGCACCTCCTCAAGTATGCTCCTGCTTTTTTGAGGCTCGCCTTGAAGGGTGTAAAGGGCTGCCAGGTTTTCCAGGGCAGATGCATACTCGACATGCTTTTTGGTATGAATTTTCTCGTAGACAGAAAGCGCTGATTGGAACAAAGGTTCGGCAGCTTTCAGATTGCCCATTTTCATGTAAAGCAGTGCCAGTTCATTGGAGGTATTGGCGTAGTACGCATGATCCTTTCCAAACTCCCTTTCGTAAAACTTAAGTGCATTCCTGAAATAATCCTCCGATTCACTGTACTCACCCAGGTATTTCGACACGATCCCAAGGTTGTTGTAAGTATAAGCCAGTGAACTGCTCGAAATTTCAGCCATCGACTCCTTTTGATTGAGCACGTTGGTAAAGGTCTCTTTTGCCAGACTAAACTTCCCCTTGGTCAGGTAGAGAATACCAAGGTTTTCATAGGTGGAGAGGTAGTTTTCATTTTTTTCTCCCAGCAATTCCTTTTTGATCTCTATTGATTCATAAAGTGAGTTTTCCGCATCCAGATAATTTCCCGATTCCTGGAGATAGGTAGCGTACACCCCTAGAAAAGAGGCATATTGCAATCGAGCCGTTTCTTTCTTTTTCTTAAAATCCGGGAGGACTTCCGCATACACCTTTTCGGCTTTCGCCAATTCGTGAGTAGTGGTGTAGAGGGTCGCAAGGGTCACCTTCAAATCTAGAGCCTCATCCGAACCGGAGGTTGCTAATTCCAGGGCCTCATTGAGCAGTTTTTTGGATTCCGGATATTTACCTTGTGCCGTGGTGGCGGATGCCTTGGACTGTAGCAACCTGACCTTCCAGGGAGAACTATTTGAAACTGTAGCCAATGCCTTGTCAATTTCATTAACCGCCTGAGCGTATTGGCCTTTTTCCAGATCCACCAGGGCCATTCCGGAGACAGCCAGGTAATAAGGCTCCTTGCCCAAGTCACTTGTAGCATATGCCTTGATCACCTCCTGATAGTACTCACCCGCCTTGGCATATTCAAGGTTGGTAAAGTGTATGTTTCCCAAATTAGCGACTGCTGTATAGTAGGCCTCATCTTTGTTGCCGGATCGAGCTTCCACGAGTTTCGACATCAGATCGGCGGCTTCTTCTGTCCCCCCTTCATTCAACAAAATGAAAGTGAGCCGACTCAGGGCGATCTGGTTATCCACAGATGAGTAGGCACCCAAACTGCTAAATGTGTCAGCCGCCTTTTGGAAATGCTCTTTGGCCATCTCTACTTCTCCAAGAGCCTGATAGGTGCTACCGATTTTAACCAGGATGCTTCCGTAGTTTTCATCATAGTTAGATTCATCGTAAAACTCAGTGAGTACTTTCAGAGATTTAATGGCGCCTGCCGGATCATTATTCGTCAATTGAAATTCCGAGTAGGAATACACAATATTGAAAAACTCCGGAGAGGCCTGTTCCTGATCGTTGAGTACGGTGATGGACTTGCTGAATAGCTCAGCCGCTTTTTCATTGTTGCCCAGGTAAAAATTGGCGGATGCCAGGCTGCCCCTTACTTCCGCCACCGATGGATCATTTTCTTCAAGATACACCAGGTGAAGATCCAGGGCCTTGTCCAGGGCATTTTCAGACTTTTCCCAATCCCCGGCTGCTGAATATATCAAACCCAGGTTGTAAAGAGAAGTGCCGTAAATGAGCTGATCTTGCTCGCCTATCGCCTGAAGTACTTTTTGTTCTCGCAGGGAATGGTCAATCCCCTTTTTCAACTGATCACTCTCATAGCAAATGAGCGTAAGCTGACGCAGGATGGCTGCCGAGTTCTTGTGGTACTCCTCGACCTCAGTCGTGAACAACTCCAAGGCCTTTTCACAATTATTCAAGGCGCTCTCCAATTCATAATTGTTGTAGTCTTCAACCCCTTGGTTGTAGAGTTCGAGCCATTGCTGACCATAGACCTGGTAGCTTCCAAGTATCAATAATATTCCTGCGTAGATTTTTCTCATCTGTTATTTGTCTAACACTTCCCAGTCAATGCTAAATCGCGCCACTTCCTCTTCGGTAGCCGGCTTCATGTCCACAGTGTAAGGGCCACCACCCGGCCGATCAGGCACAAATCGTGCGTGGCCATAGAGGTCGTTAGGACTGATCTTGTCATGATCCCAGATCTCTACCACCATTTCCTTTTCGGCTTCCACGTTTGGGATATCGACCATTAGCTCCATCGTGCCCACAGGCACATCCTCATGGCGCTTGTCGGTCGGCCATATCTGCTCTCCTTTGTAGATTAAAAAGATGTCATCAAATCGCTCCTCATTGTTTTGATAGCAATGCAGCTTTTTCAGTCTTACAGTCAGTTTTTCTTCGCTCATTTTGATTGGGATTAGTTCTCTACAGAATTCAGAAGTAAATTCGAAATTGAAATAAAAATAGCAAATATCTCGGCATTCGCTGTTCAGAACTTGAAAGTCCTCTACGTACATCAGTTTTTTAATACACCCGCCGATGGAGGCAGTATCCGATCGTATTATTTGGCACGGGCCATGGTACAGAATGGTTTTGAGGTACATATGATTACCACTCATACATCGCCTCAAAAGGAAATTCGTACGATTGACGGAATTCGCGTCACCTATCTACCCATACCCTATGACAACAGCTATGGATACTGGGGTAGAATCAAAGCCTATGTAGGGTTTGCTGTCAAAGCATGCTTTGAGTCCATAAAGCTGAAGGGTGTCGACTTTTGCTACATTATGACCACTCCTTTGACTACCGGTGTGATCGCACTTTTCAATCGCTTTTTCTTAGGAAGGAAATATTTTTTTGAGGTTGGAGACCTCTGGCCTCTCGTGCCTATAGAAATGGGTGTGATCAAGAGTACTCTACTACAACGTTTCCTCTACTGGTTTGAAAAACTATGTTATCGAAAGTCTCTGGGGTCAATCGGATTATCTCCTCCTATCTCCGATTACATTCAATCCAAATCTCCCTCAACGCAGCTTGCCACGATTTACAACATCTCAGACTGTGACTATTTCAAGCCACAGATCGCTTCTGCCGATTTGAAAAAGAAATACGGTATTGGTTACGAGTTGGTAATTACCTACACCGGTACCTTTGGCCTGGCCAATGATCTGGTGCGCATGATTCATGTGATCAAAGATTTGCAGCATCTACCGATAAAATTTTTGTTCATAGGCATGGGTGCCGAAAAGGAGTTGGTACAAAATCAAGCTGAAGAATACCAACTTCAGAATTGCCGGATTGTTGACTTTCAAAGCAAAGAAGGAATGAAAGAAATCCTTTCCATTTCCGATGCCATGTTCATCTCGTTTGCCGATTACCCTTCACTGTTCACGGGCAGCCCCAACAAGCTTTTCGATGCTTTGGCTGCCGGCCTGCTCGTCATCACTAATTTCGACGGATGGATTAAGAGCCTGATCGAAACAGAGGATTGCGGCTTTTCATTCATCCATGATTCTGCTCAGGATTTTGAAAATAAAATCAGCCCATTCTTAACCAATCGTGAATTGTTGGTAGAGTACCAATCGAACGCAAGGAAACTTGCAGAAGAGAGATTTGCACTTCAACTACAAACTGAAACTCATCAAAATTTCCTCAAGAGTCTGTTGAATTCCTAGAACAGCTACTCTTAGCCTACTGACACCTTTTCTAAAGATGCGGGTTTCATGCCATTCGTCAATCCTTGTCCATTTTGATTTAGTTTGAAATGGCTAATACTATCTTGGAGGTCATCCGCCAATTGATGCAGAGATTTAAAGCTCTGATTATAATGTGTGATGCCTGATGAGAAATTGGTCACCGCGCTTGATATCTGCACGGAGCTCGCTGCATTTTCTTCTGCTATGACTGCCACAGATTCCATATCCTTTACAACCCCAGCTATCTTGTCGGACTGCTCTGTTGCGGCATCCACGATCTGCCCACCAATTTCAAACGACTGCTGTGAGCTCTCTGAGATTTTCATAAACGTAGTGGCCACTCGTTCAGTGGATTCTACGCCAGTCCCCACACTTTTTTTCATCTCATGAATCACACCCACTGCCTTGCGAGTATCCTGCTGAACCCTCTCTATCAGCTCGCTTATTTCTGTTGCGGAACTACGTGAGTCCTCCGCAAGTTTTCTTATTTCCTCGGCCACTACAGCAAAACCTCGTCCCGCTTCTCCGGCCTGTGCTGCCTCTATGGCTGCATTAAGTGCAAGTAAATTGGTCTGCGAAGCAATATCAGTAATTACCTTTAGTACATTGGCGATTTCCTGTGAGCGCTCATTCAAGATCTGTATTGAATCTTCTGTTTCTACAGAATACTTCGAAATGAGCTTGATGTCATCAACTACATTGCTAATCACGTCATTGCCCTCTTTACTAAATTCCACCGCATTGATGGTAGCCTCGTTCACCAGCTTGGTTTTTTCATCCATGAGCCTGGCAGACTGCAGAAGTTCTTCTAGGACTTTCGAGGTATCGTCTATATGACGAACCTGTTTTTGAGCCCCTGAGCTCATTTCAGAAACAGAATTAGCAATTTCAGAAGCATTGCCATCCATTTCATCACCCTTATTGGTAAGGTCTTCCATTGAGGATTTTACGGAGTTAATGCCCGAAGCCATTTCAGCCATCAGGCGGGTTAAGTTTTCCAGAGCTTTGTTGGTGTGTCCGGCTAGTTTTAGAATCTCTCCCTTAGCGCTAGCATCGTATCTGGGGGTAAGGTCTCCATCAGCCAGGCGGGTCATGATCGATCCAATGACTTGCATTGGCAGAGCGATTGAATTCAATAAGGTATTGATCGAATTAGACAATTCTTTCCAAACTCCTTGCTTAGTCTGCTCATTTAATCTGGAACCCAGATTCCCCTCATCCGCCGCCGATCTCACCACACTATTCATCTCGGCAGTTATTCCATCTATCTCTGATAAGAAATTATCACGAAGCGATGCCAGGGCGACGCCCACTGATACCTGAGTACCATCTACTCTGTTGTCTGTATGAAAAATCTTATTCGCCACTTGTTGTACGTCCAATGCCATTTTGGACATCTCATTCAGTTGTGCATCAAGCTTGGATTTAGCTTCATGCCGACGAATCGTCTCATTTCGCAAACTCAGAGCCATCCAAATACTTGCAAGCAGACCAACTACAGCCAAGCCCATATGATAGAAAAAAGTAGTGAAGCTCATTCCAAATCCAACCAGATAAATCATATACTGATCCTGCCCAATCAAGGATAAGTAAAAAATCAATGAATGGTGGATCACTACAACAACACCAAAAGGTATAAAAACCCGCCAATCCTGATAGAGAATAAGGAAAATGGGTAAAATAAAGAACCAAAAGTGCTGCTCATACATGCCATGTAACTGAGCCACAAACTGCAACATAAACATTCCCATGGCCAGTCCGGTAATAGTTTTGGACAACAGCGTACCCGCGAAAAACCGATAGGAAAGTAGTACCATAAGCAGATTCGCTCCTCCTATTCCCAATCCGAAAACCCACGTATCGTAGTGGAAGGATATAAGAACTCCAAATAGGAATAATCCGATAATAACAAAAGAAAAAAGCCGCTCTGACTTTTTGGTTATTTCATGGATGTAATCCATGTTTCTGTTTTGGGTTGTTTTGTTCATTTTTTTCGAGTTAAATGTTGCAACCGGCTGAGAAGCTGATTGTTGGGTTTATCATAAATGGTTTGTTTCTCAGAATTCTATCAAGTGCAATTGCCGGACCTGAATACTGGATGTTTGCAGGGCCACAAAGGCTATTGTCCAGGCTATAGTCTCCTACGAAATATAGGCTTTGGTCAGCGTCTATAATTGCGGCCTGCGGTGTAGAGCCCACGCCACATTTGCGCGCAATCTGCCCGGTAGAATCATACAAGAATTTCATGTGCCGGGGTACTGCGTATTTTGCCCTAAGCATGGCTGTATCAGTACGTGCCTTGCAGACTACATAATAGTCTAATAGTGTCGTATCGGATCCAATGAAAAGACCCAGGTGAGCCAGGTTTGTCCTTGAAAACTTGCAGGAATTATCATAGAAATGAAGAAATGAGGGACGGTGATTAAGAACCTGAAGGCCAAGGTCAACATGAGAACCTGCTCTTTTTTGCGAGTTCTTGTGAGTGCTCGAATAAAATTTATACTCTTCCTGCCAAAATAAGCACACACTTGTCCCTAGCAATAGGGACATAGCCACTATCACAATTATTTTTTTCACTGCTGAAGCAAAGAACGGCAGTTTTGTTCAAATATTGGTTTTCTATTTAAGATGATTCCTGTTTTGTCGTGGATACAAACTGCCAACCTCACTTAGCATTTCTAGGTTTGTACCCCGACTGCTGAAAGATTTTGTGGGCATCCGTTTCATTCATCAGATCGGCAAAAGAAACTTTGGGGTTTTCCTCCATGTATTTTCTTACGATCTGCCAGCCAATCCATGCACCGACCCTGCCAGGGCACTTTTCACTGATTTCTACCACATTGGGGCTTTCGCCAATGAACTTATTTCTCATAAAGTGATCCGTCTCATATAGTAGTTCATTTTCGATGAAGTTCGCCCAAATGACTTTCTGGTTTTCCCGCACCAGCCTCATTTCCTCAGCAGTGTACCCTATGATCAAAGAATCCGGTTTGCAAGGCAATGCTTCGGACACGAAGAAATAGGACTTGCCCAGGTTGATCATGTCGGCCAGCAAAGTATTGTGCTGTCTGTCGGTTTTGTTAAAATCATTGGAAACAAAGCTCAAAACAAACGGCACGAGACTTTCCCTTCTGTAGCGCTTCACGATGTATAGAGGAATGTCATTGGGATGATACGACCCCTGGGTGCCCATGAAAAAATCCAGGCCCACCACAATCAGGGAGTCCGAGATATACATATCGTTGTAAAATCCTGTGACCAGGGTTTGAACTCTCGGAATCTCTTTTTCCGGGTAGTTAAACCGAATGAACCGATAGGCTGACTCAAGCTCACGTTCTATTTCTTCCCAATTGGTGAAGTATCCATCCACTTCCATGAACAGTGAATCGATAGATTGGTTAGTAAATAATCGATACATCCTTCGGGCCAAGATCGTATCATTAGGGTATTGATTGGCATCTAAAAAGTAGTCAGCCAATGTCCTGTTTTCTATTAGAAATGTAATGGCGTCATCTGGAGATTTGAACTTTCGCAGCGCTCCTTCGAGCCTTTCCGACTCAATATCTACGGTAATGTCCTCGTACTGCTTCACCTGATCACAGCGGTCTTCCTTACAGCTGCCCAACAAAATCAAGGCAAAAAGAAAAAGTGAGATTTTAGCGAGAATGGTCTGAAAAGTATGAATCTTCAATCTTTGGTCGTTTAGTTTTGTCGAGAAGTATTTCAAATACTAAAAAGACAAAATTATTTATTTATTTTATTCACATGAAGAAACTTTCCATTACCTCCCTGCTCTTCATTTTTGCCTTCACCGGTCTGGCCCAGGTCAAAATTGGTTTGATGGTGGCGCCCGGGTTTTCTACCAATAGGGTCAAATTCGACGAAGACTCCATCACCAATGATGGCTCTGCCTTCCGATCAAAGTTTGGGTTGGAATTCGATTTCCCCATGGCTGACAACTATTCCTTTAGCTCCGGGATCATCTTTGCGCCTAAGCGGGTCGGGGTGACCGTTAACGGAGCGAGCGAAAGCTATAAGGAAGAGTATCGTGTTCAGTACATCCAGATACCGGCTACTTTGAAACTTTTCACCAGCGAGGTGCAGCCCGATCTCAAGGTGTACTTCCAGTTGGGCTTTTTGGGAGAGATCATGGTGTTTAACGAAGCCCTGGACAATGACTATACCTTGATCGAAGACTTCCGGTTTTACGACTTCTCATTTACTGGTGGTGCAGGTGTAGAATACGGTGCCGGGGTGAATACCGTGATTTACGGGGGTATTTTTTACGATCATGGGCTAGCCAATATTGTCGCCGATCATACAGCCGTTGGAAAGTTGACGGTGCGAACAAGATTTACTTCGCTGAAGGTGGGGTTGAAGTTTTGATATGAATTTTTTCTACATCGCTGCTTGCCTTCTCTACCTCTTTATGCTCATAAAGAATCTGTATCCATATTTTTCTCCGTTCATTCTTAGATCGATTGTTGTTAAAACCACAAAAATCAATTGGCCAATAGGACAGATACTAATCGTATATGGAATACTCGTAGTTTCTCATGTTTCAGATTCAAAATTTCTCTTTAATCTGGGGTTTTGGCCAGACCTGCTTATCGGTTCATTGTTGATTTTTGGGGGGGTGGCTGCGTTGCCCGCCACAATCTATTTCAAGGATGATTTCCTTACTATAAATCACTATGGTAAGCGCAGCATTCTTTACTCAGCCATTACCTCATTCGAAATCAAGAATAACAAATTGCATATATCGACCTTAGAAGAAACTTATATATTCTCGATTCTGAATATCTCACCTCAACAATTCGAAAGAATAAAAACCATGATTGATCTACGAAAGAGGGATCAACTGCATCATTCAAAATATTGAGCAAAAAAAAGATCGAACTTAAAGTTCGATCTCTTCTCCGTGACTGTTGATGAAACTATACTCGAGTATAGCCATCGAAGTATCTTCAATCAAATTGATCCAGCGCTTATACTTAAAGTACCATTTCCACTGTCGCGAAAAGAATCCCTTGGTGTAGTATGCATACAAATAAGGATGTAGCGTAATAGTCAATTTCTTCTCGTTCTGCTTTTTGATGATGTGCTCCAGATCCTTTTCTATCTGATCCGTGATCAGGATAGAAGCGGTGATCTTACCCGTGCCATCACAAGTCGGGCATACCTCACGAGTCTTGATGTTAAGCTCAGGGCGTACCCGCTGACGAGTGATTTGCATCAAACCGAATTTCGACAGAGGCAGCACGGTGTATTTCGACCGATCCGCCTTCATTTCGTCCTTCATGCGCTTGTAGAGCACCTTCTTGTTTTCGGTCTTGCGCATATCGATGAAATCAATCACGATGATCCCACCCATATCTCTCAAGCGCAGTTGACGTGCAATCTCACGAGCTGCATCGAGGTTCACCTTAAGTGCTGTGCTCTCCTGGTTGTCCTCGGCATTCGATTTATTACCACTGTTAACGTCAATCACGTGGAGTGCCTCCGTATGCTCGATGATCAGATAGCCTCCTCCATCGATGCTTACCGATTGACCAAATAGGCCTTTGAGTTGCTTCTCAATTCCGTATGCTTCGAAAATCTTAGGGCGACCATTATATAGCTTGGTGATCTTTTCCTTTTCAGGAGCGATCTCCCTGATAAACGATCTTACCTGCTGGTAGAGCGGTTTTTCATCGATGACAATGCTGTCGAAAGATTCGTTCAGTACATCTCTGAGGATGGAATTGGCGCGGTTGATCTCACCGATGACCTTTTCATTCGGCTTGACCGTCTTGAGCTTTTTCATTCCCTCATGCCATTTATTTAGCAGATTTGAGAGATCCTTGTCCAGCTCACCTACGTTTTTCCCAGCCGCTACTGTACGGATGATTACCCCGAAGTTCTCAGGTTTGATAGAAGCGATCAGTCGCAGGAGCCGCTTGCGCTCCGCACTATCACCTATTTTTTTTGATACACTTACTGTATCAGAGAATGGTACCAGCACGACATATCGGCCGGCTATAGACAACTCACTAGAAAGTCTTGGCCCTTTTGTAGAGATAGGTTCTTTTACCACTTGTACCAGCACGCGCTGGTTTTTGGTTAGAACCTGGTTCATTTTCCCCAGTTTATTGATATCAGGGAGTCTTTTGAAACCCGTCAGGTTCTTACCGGCGTTCTTACCGGAAATCACCATCTTGGTGTACTTATTTAAAGACTGCAGCTGGGGGCCGAGATCGAGGTAGTGAAGAAAGGCATCTTTTTCATAGCCTATATCAACAAAGGCGGCATTCAGACCCGGAACAACCTTTTTGACTTGTCCCAGGTATATATCGCCTACATTAAACTGCTGACCATCTTCGTCCTGATGATACTCGGATAATTTTTTATCTTTTAAAAGAGCTATTCGACATCCATTCTGAGTTGAGTTGATTATAAGTTCGTTACTCAACTTGTTTGATGTTTTAGTTTAAAACTATGATTTCAAATAACCCGGACGACACTTACTTCTTCTTGTGTCTGTTTTTTCTTAGTCTCTTCTTTCTCTTGTGAGTAGAGATCTTATGTCTTTTTCTTTTCTTACCGCAAGGCATATTCCTCTTCCTTTAATGTTTTATAATTCGTTTAACTCCTTCAAGTATTGATCGGCAGAGCTAACGATTGCCGGGTCACTACTTTCGGTCATAATTTTTTCAAACCACTTTTTGGCGTTCGTATTATCACCC
Organism: Reichenbachiella sp.; assembly: GCA_965222305.1. Classification (GTDB taxonomy): domain Bacteria; phylum Bacteroidota; class Bacteroidia; order Cytophagales; family Cyclobacteriaceae; genus Reichenbachiella. The sequence goes on along the minus strand of OZ244943.1, from coordinate 3,978,944 downwards.
AGCTCAAAATAGCTAATGGCCAGATAGTATCCGGCCTGGGTGTTTGATCCATCAAGGGTCATCAATTTTTCAAATCTTTCCACAGCTTTATCGTATTGTCCGGACTGCATGGATAGCATCCCCAGATTGAATATCGCTGTGACATTATCAGGATACTCTTCTAGTATCCCTCTTAGCATCATGATCCCCTGCATGGGGTTCGACGATACTACCTTGGTCATGGCTAGATTGGCACGGATATCGGGATCGTCACGCTCTTCCAATACCCTTTCAAAGCAATTCGCTGCTTTGCTTGCTACTCTCATTGTACGATCAGAATCTGAAGAAATCCCGAAAATTCTGAAGTACAAATCTCCTGCTGATTTCTGACCCAAAATGGACGAATCCATGTCTAATGTCAGATCAGCAAAGAACTCCGCACTGTCCAAAAAATTACTTTTCAGATAAATGCCGGACAAAGAGTCCGCAAAGATAGCAACTTTTTTATTACTCTCGCTTTTGGATATTAAGTTTCTAAGTGAGAATATGATTGCCTGGTCGGATTCAGCTATTGAAAATGAATGACCAGAGCTATTAGAAACCCCCTCGTTCTCCAAATCCACATCTGAAGTGGTGTTTTCTACCACCGAACGAGGAAGGTTGTATAGGACTACTACCAGTACAGCTGCCGCCAATAAAACCAACCACTGGCGTACAGACATATTAGCTTATTTTTTTGCTTGTCTTGATTTTCTCTACGAAAACCTTAGAAGGCTTGAAGCTGGGGATGTAGTGCTCGTCGATGACCATGGCAGTATTCTTAGAAATATTGCGGGCTATCTTTTTTGCTCTCTTTTTATTTACAAAGCTCCCAAATCCTCTCACATAGATATTTTCTCCTTCAGCCATTGAGTTTTTTACCACTGAAAAAAAAGCTTCAACTGAAGCCTGAACATCCAACCTGTCGATCCCGGTTTTATCCGCGATCTCATTTATCACATCCGCTTTCGTCACTACGATTTATCTTTTATTATTGTACTTTATTTATCTGGATTCACTACAAATGAAGTGCCAAGCCTCTCCGAATCCTGCTGCGCAAATAAAAACAAAAAATCATTCATTGAGAAATAATATCCTCCTTTGAAATCCTCCTTTCTGCTCGACGATAAATCAAAGCTTACCAAGTCTATAATGTCATGGTATTCAGACAATTATCGTGAGCTTCCCTGGAGAGAAACAAGAGACCCCTATGTAATCTGGCTGTCGGAGATCATTCTCCAGCAGACCCGGATTTCGCAGGGCCTTCCGTATTTCGAAAAGTTCCTCCACCAATACCCTACTGTCCATGATCTGGCAACTGCTTCCGAAGACGAAGTGTTAAAGCTTTGGCAGGGGCTGGGATACTACAGCCGCGCTAGAAACCTGCATTCAACAGCCAAAAAAATCAGTGGTGATCTCGAGGGAAAATTCCCAGGCAATTATCATGAGCTCCTAAGCCTGAAGGGAGTGGGCAAGTACACCGCTGCGGCCATCGCCAGCATCTGTTTTGACGAGCGAGTACCGGCTGTGGATGGCAATGCTTTTCGGTTCATATCCCGTCTGCTGAATATTTCTGACAACATTGCTTCTTCACCGGCGTTCAAAATATTCTTTGAGGCTACCCAACAGATCATGCCTGAAAAAAACTGCGGCCAGTTCAACCAGGCGGTGATGGACCTGGGTGCGATGATCTGCCTTCCGACAAGTCCAAAATGTGACATTTGCCCAGTGCGCTTATACTGCCGGGCGAGGAAAGAAAATTTGATCGATCGATTACCGGTAAAGGAGAAAAAACTAGAAATCACTGAGCGAACACTGATTTATCATATCATTAAATACGGTGAAAAGTTACTCATCCGCCAGCGAACAGGGCGAGGCATCTGGCAAGGGTTGTTCGAATTTTTATTAATTGAAAAAACGACATCCAGTTCCGATTCTTTCAATAAACTCAACGAGATCATTGGCGAAAAACCGGTATACGAAGGGGATAAAATGGAGCACCGCCTCACCCATCAAAAACTCAACATCTATTTCAAAGTATATGAAGTAGACGATTCGGATTTTGAGCGAATCAAAAAGAACTACCAGATGCAGTCAATACTTGTTTCAGAAATTGATAATTTTGGTGTTCCGAAACCCATTGAGCGGTTTTTGAAAAGCGCTGATTTGTTGCTAAATTCCAATTTTAACTAAAATAGTAAAAACATGGCTGGAGTAAATAAAGTGATACTTTTGGGGAATTTGGGGCGTGATCCTGAGGTACGACACCTCGACAATGGACGAGCTGTAGCCAACTTTTCTATTGCTACCAGCGAGACATACAAAAACAAACAAGGAGAGCGCGTGACCGCTACAGAATGGCACAACATCGTGCTGTGGACCCCTCTGGCTGAGATAGCAGAAAAATATCTGAAAAAAGGAAATCAGGTATACATCGAGGGCAAGCTTACTTCCCGATCGTACGAAGACCGGGAGGGTGTCACCAAATATATCACGGAGGTGGTAGGTCGCGAAATGACTTTACTTGGAGGTCCACGCTCTGAAGATGGCAGTGCACCAGCCGCTCAGGTTGCAACCCCGGCTGCAGAGCCGGTGGCTGAAGGACCTGTCGAGGAGTCCAACGAAGTGGATGATCTGCCTTTTTAATGTTTCACCTATCATAAAATAAATGGACGACCCATACCCGGGATACGCAATATTAGGAGCAGTATTTTCACAGCCTGATCTCTACTTCTCCATTCTTTTTGCCACCATTGTTTTGTTGCTCTTTGTTGGTTCAGCGCTGGTATCCGGCTCTGAGGTAGCTTACTTTTCCATAGCACCCCATGACCTGGAAGGAGAATCCGGGACTGAGCTGAGCACGCGTAGGATTAAAAAACTACTTACCAGCCCCAAGCAGCTATTGGCCACTATATTGATATTGAATAATTTCATCAATATCGGTATCGTCATGATCTCTACCTTTTTCTGTCTCAGGATATTCGAGGGTATCTACTCTCCTGGAACGATTATCGCGACGCTTACCATTGTCATCACCATCCTTATCGTGTTTATAGGTGAGATAGTGCCCAAAGTATATGCCAACCAAAACTCTGTGCCTTTCGCGAGGCGTACATCGGGTCTTCTTATATTCTCGTTCAAATTGTTTCGCCCCTTGTCGTGGCTCCTCATCAATGTGAGTAACCTGATAGAAAACAGAATAGAGAAAAAAGGATATAATGTATCCGTTGACGAACTCAACGAGGCCCTGGAGATCGCTACAGACACCGAGACCACCGAGGAAGAAAAAGGGATCCTTAAAGGAATAGTGAATTTTGGAACGCTGAGTGTAAAGCAAATCATGCGTGCCCGAATGGACATCACGGCTATTGACCTGGAGACGGATTTCCACGAATTGATGAATCAAATCAACAAAACAGGGTATTCGCGCATTCCGGTTTACAAAGAGACGATTGATAAAATAGAAGGCATCCTTTACATCAAGGATGTTCTGCCGCACGTCAACGAAGAAGATGATTTTAACTGGCAGGCACTACTTCGGCCCGGCTTCTTTGTGCCGGAGACCAAAAAAATAGACACTCTTTTTAAGGACTTCCAGGAAAAAAGAATCCACATAGCCATTGTAGTGGATGAGTACGGCGGCACCTCCGGCCTGATCACCATGGAGGACGTTATAGAAGAAATCGTTGGCGAAATCAATGATGAGTTTGATGAAGACACAGATGTGGCCTACAACGTATTGGACAACAATACATTCATCTTTGAAGGAAAGACTTCGCTGATGGATTTTTGTAAGGTGGCCAATGTGGATCATCGCGCTTTTGAAGATGTCAAAGGAGAAAGTGAATCGCTGGGTGGCCTACTACTGGAAATCAACGGAACCTTGCCGAATACCGGCGAGAAAATCGAATTTGAAAATTTCTTGTTTACCCCTGTGGCAGTAAACGAAAAACGGATCAAGAAAATTAGGGTTTATATTAAACGATAAGCATGCGGCACCTTCTATTACTCTTTTTTCTTGCCTTGGGTGTTTTTGGTTGTGAAAAAAACTTCGTTCCTAAGCCAAAAGGGTTTAACCGCATTGAACTGCCCCCTGCAAAGTACACAGCATTGCCTGATACCCTACCCTACTTTTTTGAACATTCCGCCTATGCCAAAATACTAAGGGATAGCTCATGGATCTCAGAGCGGTATTGGATTGACCTTTATTACCAGAGTCTGGATGCCAATATCCAGGTGACCTACAAGGAAATAAATGGGAATTCTCGGCTTTTAAACGAATATCTAAAGGACTCCTATGAGCTCACCGCAAAGCACAACATCAAGGCCTATGCGATAGATGAATCAATTGTGACACTCAAAAGTGGAATGAAAGCAACGTTGATGGAGCTATCCGGTGAGGTACCCAGCCAGTTTCAGTTTCATGTGACCGATTCGGTGCAAAACTTCCTTCGGTGCGCACTATATTTTAAGACCTCCACGCAAAACGACTCGCTGCAGCCGGTCATCGACTATGTAAAACAAGACATGGTGCATATGCTCAATACCCTGGAGTGGAAAAAATAAGGACCGGGTATGCCTGACTATCTGGATACCAAAATTGAATTTCTAAAAGGCGTAGGGCCCGCCCGGGCCAAGTTGCTGAAAGAAGAATTGGGTATCGAAACATACCGGGATCTCAGCCAATACTATCCCTTCAGATATGAGGACCGTTCCGTTTTTCACAGTGTCCGACAGGTACCGCTAATAGAGGGGTTTGTTCAGCTTCAGGGCGAGATCGTGTCTGTTGGGATCACCGGACCACCTCGGAAACAGCGACTCGTTGCTACGCTTTCTGATGCGACAGGCTCCATTGAGCTAGTTTGGTTTCAGGGTGTAAAATGGATGACCAATCGTGTAAAAGCGGGCATCCAATATGTAGTATATGGTCGTGCCAATGAGTTTAATGGTAAATACTCCATAGGACATCCTGAGATAGAGCCTCTGACACCATCCAATGCAAATTCGCAACCTACTTTGCTACCTGTGTATCCGACCACAGAAAAACTAAAAAAGCGACATCTCGACTCAAAAGCCATTTCCAAACTGACGGCACAGCTGATCCATTCACCGCAGTTTAGTCCGGAAGAAACGCTAGACCCACTGATTCTGAAGTCCCAAAACCTACCCGATCGGAAAGGAGCGATCCAATCGATTCACTATCCTAAATCCCCAACCGACCTAAGCGCTGCTCAGCATCAACTAAAGTTTGAAGAACTATTTTTTATTCAACTCAAGCTTTTTCAAAACAAAGACATTCAGCAGGAAAAAGTAAAGGGCCTGCCTTTCACCAAGTCTCATTTGGTGAATGAGTTTTACACGAAGCTGATGCCCTTTGACCTGACCAATGCCCAAAAGCGTGTGATCAAAGAGATTTATGCCGATCTCCAATCAGGCCATCAAATGAATCGTCTCTTGCAAGGGGATGTAGGTAGTGGCAAGACAGTCACCGCTTTTATATGTATTCTTATTGCCATTAGCAGTGGCTGCCAGACCACACTGATGGCTCCAACAGAAATACTTGCCAATCAGCACCTTGCATCTCTCACGGACTATTGCGAAAAACTAAGCCTGACCATAGCACTCCTCACCGGCTCTACCCCCAGAAGCAAGCGAACCAAAATCCTTGAAGGCCTTATCAATGGGGACATCGACATTCTGGTGGGCACTCATGCACTACTTGAGGAAGACGTTGCCTTCAAAAACCTTGGACTTGCCATCATCGATGAGCAACATAGATTTGGGGTAGCACAGCGAGCCAAACTATGGCAAAAAACCCGGCATGTATATCCGCATGTCCTGGTCATGACCGCCACCCCTATACCAAGGACGCTCGCCATGACCCTTTACGGAGATTTGGAAGTTTCAGTCATTGATGAATTGCCTGCAGGACGTAAACCCATAAAAACAACCCACCTAAAAGACGGTCAGCGACTTAAGCTTTTTGGGTTTATGGACAAGCAGATCCAGGAAGGCCGGCAGGTTTATATCGTATACCCGCTCATTGAAGAATCAGAAAAGCTGGACTATAAAGACCTGATGGATGGCTATGAGAGCATTGATCGAGCCTTTCCGCAGTACAATCTGAGCATCCTTCATGGCAGGATGAAGGCAAAAGACAAAGACTATGAAATGGATCGTTTCTCCAGAGGAGAGACGCAGATTATGGTCGCTACCACTGTGATCGAAGTAGGAGTGAACGTACCCAACGCCACGGTGATGGTCATAGAAAACTCTGAGCGGTTTGGGCTGTCTCAGTTGCACCAGCTGAGAGGCCGGGTTGGTCGAGGATCTGATCAGAGCTACTGCATCTTAATGTCCGGAGACAAGCTCTCTCATGAGGCACGCGAACGAATCAAATGCATGGTCGAAAGCAATGACGGGTTTGTCATCGCCGAAAAGGATCTGGAAATCCGTGGCCCTGGAGACCTACTTGGCACACAGCAAAGTGGGGTTTTGGATCTGAAAATAGCCGACCTTGCTACCGACAGTCATATCCTGAAAAAAGCCAGGGAGCTTGCTGATGAAATTATCCAGTCTGACCCAGAACTAGTCAAACCAGAACATACCATCATTTCCCGTCGCTTGAAGGCTACATCCAATTCCATCATTAGCTGGGGAGTAATATCATAAAAAAACCCCGTTCTGATTAATATCAAAACGGGGTTTTCAACTACAATTTCGTTCTTTAAGAAACCGCCTCCTGATCTTCTCGGAGTTTAGCGATACTAAATGATTTCTTCTCTTTATGTCCACAATACCCACATGAGAAATGTTTGACAAGTTCACCTTCCTCTGTGGTAGTCGGGGATTGGACAATATCCTCCTTGGTCACTTTGAGCGTTTGATAATTGCACTCAGAGCATTTCAAGGCATGCAATCGACCATTGTATTTTTCAATTTTCGTAAAGCCTGACTCTTCATCTATCCACACGTCATAGTCCACCGAAAATGCATCTTCTTCTGCCTGCATTCCTTCATCCAGGTACACATCTTCTTCTTCTTCGCTCAAAAGTTTCATCTTTCTGCCATCAGGAGAGGTACGTGGTGCAAACCGAAGTTTTTTGAGCCTCTTTTCGATATAGAATGGATAGTAAAATTTCAATATGTTTTGTACGATCACGCCTGCTATAATCGCAAACATGGTACTCATAAATAACCGCACGAAAAACCAAAGCATTCCAGATTCCCTATACAAAGTATTGGCAAAAACAGCTCCGGCGATGATGATCAACAGGGCGGCATACCAAAGCAATTTGATTTCATACATGTTGATGTAATCATATTTTGCCTTAAAATCCCTGGTGACCATCAGCTTTACGTAATGGACCAGTAAAATCAGCACACCCACACCTGCGATCGCATACGACACATAGTGACCATATAGATTCCAGGTGCTCAGCAGGCCCTCATCAATTTTGTTCATAGCATTTTGCTTTAGTAGTAAATGTGTTCCTTATAGTCTAGTTTTTTAGCTAAATATCAATTGTAACTTATATGCAGCTAGCACAGATTAACCCAAATATATAAAAAAGGTCAATTGATCGTGATAATTCACTTATTAAAATTATACAATTATTGATACAGATCAAATCCAATAAAATCTAGGAATCTCAATAAGAATTGAAGCTATATCCACCCATCAAATTTTGTCTATAACCAAAAAAGCCATCGATCTGAAAATCAATGGCTTTTAGCAAATTAGATTCTTTTATTATCCATTCATAGAAATCAGGAACTCTTCGTTGTTTCTCGTTCCTTTCATTTTTTGAAGGAGGAATTCCATGGCCTCGTTGGAGTTCATGTCGTCCATAAACTTTCTCAAAATCCAAATTCTGGAAAGCTCCTCTTTGTCTAGCAACAGATCCTCTCTTCGTGTGCCAGAAGCAGGAATATCGATCGCAGGGTAAACTCTCTTGTTCGACAGCTTTCTGTCCAGTTGGAGCTCCATGTTACCTGTTCCTTTGAATTCCTCGAAGATCACTTCATCCATTTTTGATCCCGTCTCGATCAGTGCAGTAGCGATGATTGTAAGTGAACCGCCGTTCTCTACATTTCGGGCTGCACCGAAGAATCTCTTAGGCTTGTGAAGAGCATTGGCATCCACACCCCCGGAAAGAATCTTTCCACTTGACGGTACGACTGTGTTGTGCGCTCGAGCCAAACGTGTAATTGAGTCCAAAAGGATCACCACGTCGTGCCCGCATTCCACCATTCTTTTGGCTTTCTCCAGTACGATGTTAGCCACTTTCACATGCTTTTCAGCCTGCTCGTCGAATGTCGAAGCAATCACTTCTGCTTTTACGCTTCGGGCCATATCAGTCACCTCCTCAGGTCGCTCATCGATAAGCAGTACCATCAGGTAAACTTCAGGGTGATTTTCAGCAATGGCGTTTGCTACGCTCTTGAGCAATACCGTCTTACCCGTTTTGGGCTGCGCAACGATCATTCCTCGCTGTCCTTTTCCAATAGGGGCAAACATATCGACAATCCGTGTAGACATGTCATCGGACTTGTGGCTCAAATTGATTTTTTCGTCGGGGAATAGTGGCGTAAGGTATTGGAAAGGCACCCTGTCACGGATCTCCTCAGTTGTCTTTCCATTAACTGACCCTACACGAAGCAGTGCAAAATACTTTTCCCCATCTTTTGGAGGTCTGATCTGACCTTTGATTGTATCACCGGTTTTCAGTCCAAACAATTTAATCTGAGAAGGTGACACATATATATCATCAGGGCTTGCGAGATAATTGTAGTCTCCCGATCTGAGGAATCCATAGCCGTCCTGCATGATTTCCAGAACGCCGCCATTTTCAATCACTCCGTCAAATTCCTTTACATTATTGTTGTATTCGGCTTTTTTGGCTTTGTGCTCGGCTCTCTTGTCGGTATTATCGCCATCAGATTTTCCCTGACCCTTGTCGCGATTATCTCTGTCCCGGTTATCCTTTTCTCTGTTGTCCTTTTCCCGATTGTCTTTTCTTGCGGGTTTCTTTTGGCCTTGTCCTTTCGATTGGCCGGATTCGAGGTTAAAAGACTCCAGCACTTCGGCTTCCTTGTCTTTTGATTCAGTTTCTTTTTTAACTTCGATCGATTCTGAGTCTCTTGTAGATTTAATTTCAGAAGTGGCTTGACTAGACGATTCCTTGGGGTTCACCGCCTGCTCGTCCAATATCATATAGATAAGATCTTTCTTCGCAGCTCGCTTGTAGTTTTTAATGTTCAGGTCATCCGCTATTTCCTTAAGCTCGGAAAGAAGCCTGTCATTCAATTCTTCAATGGTGTACATGATAATAATTAATAGAAATACGCTTATTTACTAAGCAAATGTGTCGGTACGAAATAAAATGAATTTCAGTATGAAGTCTGACTTAAGATTTTTGCCTGGGGGCAAATCAGATAAGTCCAATTGCAAAAATTGTTGCACAATAATATCGCAACCACAACTTATACGCAAATATATCTATTAATTATTTATATCGCTTTTGTGGCACTTTATTTCGGCCTGATTTGAGTTGATCTTATAAATTTGCCAATCCAAAATAAATAGACAAATGCTGGTTGTTTCAGAGATACAAAGCAATAAAGAAGCCTATATAGAAGGGCTGCAAAAAAGAGGTCTTGAGCATGCAGAATCTGCCCTCAACGAAATCATAGAACTCGACAATAAGAGAAAGTCGACACAGACTGAGCTGGACGAGCTACTCTCCAAGAGCAATGCCCTGTCCAAATCCATCGGGCAGCTCATGAAGGAAGGCAAAAAGGATGAAGCCGAAAAAGTAAAATCCGAAACTGCACAGCTCAAAGAAAAGTCTAAGGAGCTGGGACAAACCCAGGAGCAGGTACAGGCAGACCTGAGGGATGCCCTATTGCAGATCCCTAATATTCCTATTGCTGAGGTGCCCTCAGGAAAGAGCGAAGAGGATAACGAAGTGATGTTTCAGGTATCCACCCTACCAGAGCTATCGGCTGACGCACAGCCTCACTGGGATCTGATCAAAAAATATGACATCATAGATTTTGACCTGGGAGTGAAAATCACAGGAGCAGGCTTCCCGGTCTACAAAGGGAAAGGAGCCAAACTACAGCGAGCCCTTGTCAACTTCTTCTTAGATCGTGCTGAAAAATCCGGTTATCTGGAGGTGCAGCCTCCGGTGGTGGTCAATGAAGCGTCAGGGTACGGCACTGGGCAGCTCCCTGATAAGGAAGGGCAAATGTATCAACTGGTAGATACTGATATGTATCTGATCCCCACTGCCGAGGTGCCCCTCACGAATCTATACAGGGATGTGATCATTGACGAAAAGGAACTGCCAATAAAGAACGTAGGGTTTACGCCCTGCTTTCGTCGTGAGGCAGGGTCATGGGGTGCCCATGTACGTGGACTCAATCGCCTGCATCAGTTTGACAAGGTAGAAATCGTTCAGCTCCAGCACCCTGACAAGTCCTTTGATACACTAGATGAAATGGTGTCGCACGTAGAAGGCCTCCTGAAGGAACTTGAGCTTCCCTATAGGATATTGAAACTCTGTGCTGGAGACCTGGGCTTCACTTCCTCTATCACATATGATTTTGAGGTGTACTCCGCTGCACAGAAAAAATGGCTGGAAGTGAGCTCAGTGAGTAACTTCAAAAACTATCAGGCCAACAGGCTCAAGCTAAGGTTCAAGGATTCTGAAAACAAAAAGCAATTGCTTCATACACTCAATGGTAGTGCCCTAGCTCTTCCTCGTATCATGGCGGCTTTGCTAGAAAACGGGCAGACAGACTCTGGCATTCAGCTACCTGAGGCTTTACATACTTACACCGGATTCTCAAGCATTTGACATCCATGGGAGAGGTGACGATACGTGAAGGACGAAAGCAGGACGTGCCAGAGGTTTTTGATTTGGTCAAAGAACTCGCGGTGTTTGAAAATGCACCTGAGCAGGTAACCAATACAATCACCCAACTTGAAGAAGACGGTTTTGGTGAAAACCCGATTTACGGTCTGTTTGTAGCCGAGAAGGACGATAGAATTGTGGGTATCTCCTTGTTCTACTATCGCTACTCCACCTGGAAAGGTAAGCGGCTCTATCTCGAAGATATCATCGTGACAGAATCAGAACGTGGCAAGGGCATAGGTCGTCAGCTCATGGACCGAACGATTGAATATGCAAGGGAAAGCCAGTGTACAGGCATGATGTGGCAAGCATTGGACTGGAACCAACCAGCCCTGGATTTTTATGAGAAGTATGGCGCTACATTCGACAATGAATGGGTCAACTGCCATCTGGATTTCTAGACCTCTTCTAATACAGACCGGAAATCAATCACCTTATTCCCGTACCTACTGATGACCTTTTGCTGCAGCGCCTGGGCATACTGGGATTGAAAGGTCATGATATTGGCGATGTCCGGCGCAAAAAACTGACATGAGTAGGTCATGCCCTGCGGTTCGTCCTGCATCAGCCGATAGATCTTCGAGTCCACAAATAAGCCAAGGCTCATAATCTCAGGGATGTGCTCCCGCTTCACCCAGGCCAACCAATCCTCCAGTACTTCATTATCTACATTTACAGTGATATTGTATAAAACCATTTTTTGCCTTGTCTATTCGAAAAGCCAAGTAATAGAATATTCCTCAGCATTCATCGAATCTCCAAAATTATTTGATTTTGCCCTCCCTACATTTACCCAACACCACACGATTATCCACTATGGCAGGTCAACGAATTATCCGCGATGATGAGGTCTGGAAGACAATGGAGGACTTCAGCAACTACGAGATTTCCAATAAAGGCAAAATAAGAAGAAGAGAACGTCAAACATGGCACAGCGGCTCAAACAAGCCCATTACTCTCAAGCAAAGAGTCATGAAGCAGCGCTGGAATAAAACTTGCAAGTGCTTCTTTCTGGATCTAATAGACAACAACAACAAACGGCGCACTGTGTATACACACAAAGAAGTCGCAAGAGCGTTTTGCATCAATATCATGCCGAATAAGCTCACTATGGTCGTGCATCTCGACAATAACCCCAAGAACAACGACAGCTCAAACCTGGACTGGGTATCTCCATCGGAGCACATGTCCTTCCAATTTGAAGTGGGCAACAAGGACAATTTCAAAGTCTGGAAAACCAGAAAAAAGAAGTACAAAAATGGTTTCAGAGATAGCGTATACTCTTCACGAGCTGTGAGCTAGCTATTTGCCAATAAGGACAAACGGCGACCAGTAGTAGGGATGTGCAAACTCTCCTCCCTGCTCAATCATCTTCATTTTTGCTGCTTTCAAGGCAGGGGCATAGTTGAGGCTCTGCTTTTGATCCTCCGGAATGCTCAAGGGCAGAAATTCAGAATAGTAATCTATCATTAGTTGCTGGGTAGAGGTGTCCGAAACTTTCCATAATGACACGGTAATGTTCTTTGCACCGGCGTAGATTAGGGCGCGAGTAAGGCCGATGATTCCCTCACCTTTACTGATTTTTCCCAGTCCTGTTTCACAGGCGCTCAAAGTGACAAGTTCTGAATTTAGATTGATGTTGTAAACCTCCCCGGCAAACAATATCCCGTCTTCATTAAGGTCCGGTTTTAAAAATATACCGGAAAACTCAGGCTCCTCTTGATCGACAAAACCGTGAGAGGCAATATGGATGTAATTGTAATTATCCATTTCACCCGATTTGGCAAGGCTCTCGCGCGCACTCTCTCTCATGTATTCACTCGCCACTTTGTCGTTTTGATTGAATAAGGTATCGATTGTCGCTACCTCACTTTCTGTTCCGGGTAAAGGCACAATTTCACTTGCCGGCATGGAAACTCCTTTCCTTAGATTTTTGGCAGTGTTGGCGTCTTTGTACGATTTTTCCTTCGCCGATTTCAATGCGGTAAGGGCATTTTCAAAAGTCACAGGAGCGATCACCATACCATCATTGGGTGCCTTGTCGCGAAGCAACTTTTCATTTCTGAAAGTCTTATAAAGCAGGTTGGCTGAAAAGGTATAAGAAATGCTGTAATCCCGAATGAGGTAGGGTAGTGTACTGTAATCCACATTATTGGTTTGTACCTCTTCCGTAAGCAGAACCTCAAAGGGTACGGTGGCCATCACCCCATCTTGTACGATGATCAGGTTTTTGATATGATCCGGTATTTTCATTGGAAATAGCTGTGTATAAAGCTCTCGCGCATACTCCAGATAGATTTGATCACTTTGATATAAAACACCTTTTCTCACGGCTTTGATGGCTCGTTCATATTCGTACATTTTCTCCGTCTTGGCGATTTTCATTTCCTTGTTATCAATGTGTGCAACATAGATGTAATCCGATGTGATGAAATACGAAATCATCATTGTCGAATCATCAAGAAAAGACTGGATGTCCTTGAGAGATGTAACATGTACATCATACTTCAAGTCAAAGTACTTTGGATAGTCTAACTCGAACTGCTCGATTAGGGACTCGTACTCCCGGTTGGCTTTGAAAAGTTCTCTTTGATAAAACTCCAGCATGGCACTGTCCGGATTGGCAGCAAGCTCCTGAGTGAAGCTGTTGATAATGTCTTTGAGCTCATTTTCTCTTTCCAGCAAATCATCAGGTATTCCCCCAAATGATTTGGCATTTGACTCGGCCAATGAGGAAAAAAGTATGGCCCCTTTGTCCTTTTCGGTAAAATAGAAAAACCGGTTTTCGTACTCCTTCCGCTTGCTCTCGTAGGTCACATTCTGACCAATGAACTTAACATTCTCTTTGTTGATCAGGTTCATGAGATTATATGAGGCATTGACGGAAGATTCGTATATCTGGCCTGCTTCACTACTTAGCTGAATCTGATCCCGCCTATCAGTATAGGTCTGCCGTATCTGTTCTACCAGACTATCACTCAACACAAAACTTTGTAGAGATATATCAAGCCCCTTTACATTCTCACTTCTGCTAAACCCTTCCTCAAGCAGCTGACCTTTCTTTTTGAGGTAGAGCATGAGTTCCTTGCTATCAAAGTAATTGATCAGAACAGGATTGATAAAAACATTTTCATTGTCGAAATCAATAATACTGGAATTGATCGCAGACTGACAGTACTCCAAAGCGGTCTGAATATCCCCCAGTTCACTATACACACTGCTGAGGTTATAGTATCCCGCTGCTACATCAGGATGCTTCTCACTATGGATGGCTCGGTCAATATTCAGAGCTTTTTTGAAAAACCGGATCGACAATTGAAAGTCCCCAAAGTAATAGTAGATCGCTCCCATGTTGTTATTAGCCCGAGATGAATTCACATGGTTTTCTCCTACCAGATTGAAGTTTATGTCAAGAACTTTGTTGTAATACTCAAGCGCTTCTTTAAAATGCTCCTGGGCCATGTAGGTATTGCCAATACCCAAATAGCTTTGCACACTATTCTGGTGCTCCAGGCCAATAGTTTTTTCATATAGGCCAAGCGCTTCCTGATAGTACTTTAGTGCGTCATCATAATTGCCCTGCTTGGTGTATACCTCAGCCATCCCGAGATAAATCGCTCCAAACTTTGGGTTCATCGGATGTAAAAATCGCTTGTAGATTACCAGCGCCTGTCTATAGTACTGCATGGCCAAATCGAGCGTTCCTTTGGTTTGGTAGATATCCCCAATGCCTATATAGGTAGTGGCCACATCAGGATGGTTCTCACCAAACGTCCTGATGTTGATCTTCAGCGCCCGGTCATAATACTCCGTGGCTAGATTATAAGATCCTTTATTGCGGTACAAGTTGCCCAAACTCAGATAAGAGTTGGCGACATAGGGATGGTTCCTACCCAATATCCTCACGTTGGCATCCAATGCCATTTGAAAATGCTTAAAGGCCTCCTCGTATTGGTGCTTTCCGAAATACACATTGCCAATCCCGAGACTGGTCGGGGCAGAAAACAGCACCTCCTCATGTGTCTCGTGGTTGGCTATTTCCAATGCTCTTTCATACTCTTCGAGGGCAAGCTCATGCCTGCCGGTGAGGTAGTGAATGTTGCCAATGTTATTGAGTGCGTTGGCCTTTTCTATGTCCCATTCACCCAGGTGTTCATCAGCCATGGCATATGCCTCTTCGGCTAGCTCCATCGCGCGGGTAAGCTTAAAAGTACCACATAAGTTTTCTGAGATTTTATTGTCTGAGGCCACCACCCCTCTCATGTATTGCTCTTCCAGGTATATTTCACGGGCACGCTCAAAATGCAGAATAGAGCTATCGTGCTTGTTGAATAGCAAAAATGTATCACCCTGATGAAAGTGATAATCAGCCAATTCGATCTGTGCGACCGTTATGTGGCATGAAAAAAGTAATATGAAAAGTATCGAAACTCCCCTGCAGATCATGTTAATGTTGTTTCTCACAGAGTGGATGTGCTATTTTATAAAAAATTTTTCATATTGCGGTTGTAACATTCTTACATTACGCAAAAAATTTAAAAGTAATAACCAAAAATGAGATGAGAAAGGCTTTATTATATGTACTACTATTCCCACTTGTAGCATATTCCCAAGACAAGCCAAAAATTGAACAGCAGCATTATGTATCCGAAGATGGTAAACTATACTGGTACGGGAAAAACCCTGTTTATTTATTCATAGCGGACAATCCTGACGGCAAAGGGCTCCATCGACTCGAAAGCCAGGTACACAAGGACTTTACCAATCCCCTTTGGCTGGATACCGAAGGCATCAATTACATCAGGACAAACTGGGCCGCTGATTCCACTCTAAAACAAATCCTACCAAAGTTTGAATTACTTTTTGAGGTGTACCGCGACAGTGATGCACCGGTTACGACAGTCAGCTTCAAAGACGCAAGCAAATACAAGAATTCTGAAGGCAAACAGTTTTATGGGAAAGGCCTGAAGCTGGTGAGCTCTGCTGCCGACCGACAAAGTGGTGTGCAAAATACTTTTATGTCCCTGGACAATTCCAACTTCGCTGCATTCAATGGTGAGGTGGCTCTGTCCGATGACAAAGAATACGATGTGAAAATCTACTCAGCGGACAACACGGGGAATGTAGAGCCGATAAAGATGTATCAATTCAGAGTGGACGCCACAAGCCCCAAATCTGAGTATGTAGTCAGAAGCGACAGAAGTGGAATGACCTTTTCGCCCAGAACGTACATTGAGCTACAATCTGTAGACGTTACGTCCGGTGTGAAGAAAATAGGTTATACCTTAGATGACGGCACTGAGCGTACGTTTGGAACCAAAATTAGCCTCACGAACCTAACAGATGGTGAGCACGTGATCAAGTTTTTTGGGTACGACAATGTCAATAACAAAGAAGAAGAACAAACCATTAACTTTTACCTCGATCGAACCGTGCCTAATGTCGAAGCGACCATCGTTGGGGATCAGTATCAAAACCGAGGACGGGTATTCGTCTCAACCAGAACCAAAGTAAAACTTGTCGCTACTGACAACAAAGCAGGGGTTAAAACGATCAAGTATTCTGTCGATGGCGCCGAACCTAAAACGTACTACGAGCCTTTTGCACTGGATAAGTCAAAAGGAACACATGTGATCAAATACTTTGCTATCGATAAGGTAAACAACCGGTTTGACGGTAAGCTGGAGGAAGCCAACCTGAGTCGGTCTTCATTGGACATAGACATGGATGCTCCGGAAATCAGCTACGACTTTAAAGGATCACAATATCACTCACGAGATACTGCATTTGTGACTAGCAATAGTGAGATAGCTCTGAGCGCTATAGATAGCGAAAGTGGTGTAAAAGATATTGGCTACAAAATCAATGGGGGGCAGGGGCAGACCTATGATGGCCCTATCAAGCTAGAGGAAGAAGGACTCTACACAATAGACTTCTATGGTACGGACCAGGTAAACAACCGTAACACAAAGTCTTTCTTCTTTGTGGTAGACAATACCGGGCCGGAGATCGAGCACATCCTGAGTATGGAGCCTGTAGGCAAAATCATATTGGATGAAAAAGAAGGAACACCGGTGAACGTTTACTCTAAAGGTGTGAAGCTGTTCCTTGCTGCTACCGACAAAATCGTAGATACCGATAGAATCTTCTACTCGCTAGACGGAGCAGCAGAAGTCGAATACACCCGACCTGTCAAGATCAACAAGGCGGGAATGGTCACCTATACAGTGAGAGCAGTTGACAAACTCGGTAACTCCACCACACTGGATCCGGTAGAGATCTTCATCAAATAAGATCCCTAGTTTTTCATCATAAACCACTTGGCCAGAGTTTTATAATTGACCTTGGTACCATGCATGAATATACCAATCCGGTATATTCTGCTGGCGAACCATGTGGTAGCGATAAAGCCTCCAATCATCATCACCATTGATAGTAGTATTTCCCAGATTTCTACATCAAACGGTAGTCGCATCATCATGATCACAGGTGAGGTAAACGGTATCACTGACAGCCAAAAAGACAAACTTCCATGAGGGTCTTTGATCACCACCGAGATCATTACAATGGATAGAATCAAGGGTATGGTGATGGGAAACATAAACTGCTGTGAATCCGCATCACTGTCCACTGCTGAGCCAACCGCTGCGAATAATGAACCGTAGAACAGATAACCCGCCAGGAAGTAAAAAATGAAACAAGCCAGTATCAAGGGTATATTAATTTGACCAATTACATCCATCGATTTCATAAATACCTCTTGGGTTTGAGTCATTTGTGGTGACATAGCCTGGGCACTTTCCATGGCTTGCTTTACCTGTTCCGGATCTACTCCTTGCATAATAAAAGAAGAAATTGCAGTCACGATCCCGGCTGAAAACAAAACCCATAAAACAAACTGGGTTAAGCCTACGCTCGCGATCCCGATAATCTTCCCCATCATAAGTTGAAAGGGCCTTACAGACGCAATCACTACCTCGATGATCCTGCTGGTTTTTTCTTCGATAATACCTCTCATCACCTGAGCACCATACATAAATATGAACATGTAAATCAGGAAAGCACTGATGTATCCGGCTACCGTGGCTCCTCCGGCACTGCTCTCTTTTTCGGTACCAGACTCAGTCAGATTAATGGTCTGCACTGACACGTGGGCTTTTAGATTGTCCAAAACCTCCTTGTCCAAGCCGGAGTTGACCAGCTTGATGTTTTCAATCTGGTTTTTGATTTTCCACTCTAAGTCCCCTTGCACTGAAATTCCCGGGTTTTGAGTAGAAAAAAACTGGAACCCTTTGGGATCATCAATGTCAAATTTTGGGATATAGAGAAGACCAAATTTTCCATTATAATTCAAAGCTTTCTTCGCAGAGTCGAGAGGTTCATCAATAAATGAATAGCTGGTATTGTCCCGAGCACCTATCTCTCCTTTAAACAAACCCGCCTGATCAATCACCTGAATCACTTTCTCCTCTGTACTCGATCTGGTCGCCAGCCACATAGGCACTATAAACATGGAAGAAAACAAAATAGGCCCCAGGAATGTCATGATGACAAAGGACTTTTTTCTTACCCTGGACAGGTACTCCCTTACGATTATTAATCCTATTTTATTCATGATTGGCTGGTTTTACTTTGGAGATAAAAATGTCATTGATAGAAGGAATCTTTTCATTGAGCGACAGGATTCCTGCGTTTTGTGTGATATAGCCCACCAGTTCGTTTACAGTATGTCCTTCGCGAAGGGTGAGCTCTGAGGTATAAGTACCATCCGGACTTTGCTCTGTTTTTACGTCTTGATAACCGTTATCCATAAATCGTACCTCCCGATCGTACTGCACGATGAATGTCCCGCTTCGGTATTGATTCTTGATGTCCTGCTTTGACCCGTGCAGGACGATTTGTGACTTGTTGATCAACGTAATATGATCGCACAACTCCTCTACAGATTCCATCCTATGGGTAGAAAAAATAATGGTTGCTCCTTCTTTTCGGAGTTCATGCAATTCGTCCTTGATCAAATTGGCATTGACCGGATCAAAACCCGAAAAAGGTTCATCCAGGATCAGAAGTTTTGGTCGATGCAATACCGTGGCGATGAACTGGATTTTCTGCTGCATCCCCTTTGACAGATCTTCGACATTTTTGTTGATCCATGAGCGGATCTCAAATCGATCGAGCCACCAATTTATTTGTTTCACAGCTTCGGCTCGAGGCATACCTTTGAGCCTTGCCAGATAGAGCAGCTGCTCTGCCACCTTCATTTTTTTGTACAGCCCTCGCTCCTCTGGCAGGTAGCCTATACGTCGTATGTCCTCAGGGGTGATCTGTTTTCCCTCAAAGAGAACGTGGCCTTCATCGGCCATTATGATCTGTGTGATGATCCGGATCAGTGTGGTCTTACCGGCCCCGTTCGGACCGAGCAGTCCGAAAACACTGTTTTGGGGTATGCCGAAATGGATGTCTTTTAGTGCCTGATGGGAACCGTATGCTTTAGATATCCCATCGATTTCTACTATGTTCAAGAGTAAGTCGTTAAGGTTTTGATTTGGTTAGTACGAGACGAGTGAAAATTATTACAGGAGGTCGGATACTATTTTACAAATTCGAAAACGATGTTTCCTAGGGCCACGTCCAGATCAAATTCCAGCAGGTTGTTGGCCTCAGGGTCAAATGAGTCATTGACGTATAAGCCATCGTCCACCTTTTCAAATTTTTCTTCAAGGGAGATTTTGCACAGCGGCGAATTCTTATAGTTGACTACTGAAGGGTGCGCTTGATCAGGCATCAGGATCTTCAACTGGCCTGCCCCGATGCTGGCTTTTACCGTACACCTTGACTCTACTCCCTGGCTAAAGTCCAGGACTACGTTTCCAAAACCAATTTCTGCTTTGATATAGCTCGCATTAGAGCAATGCATGCGCTCTACCACGAGCGTACCCATATCGACATTCACGGCAAAAGTGTCCATCTTGCACTGATTCCATTTGCCTTCGTCATAGGAGATCGATACATCAGCACTCCCGGATTCCAGAATGAACCTTGATACCGCCAGGTCCGATAGGTTGATGTGTGCATCACCAACTCCATAGTTTAGATTTAGATTATAAACCTTGTCGTCTGTGAGGTAGACCTTCCAATAGTTTTTTTCGGATTGATCTTCCTCACCAAACATATTGTAGGTGATGGCATGGCTGAGGCCACGTTTGTTATAATCCTCAAGGACTAATTGGATGAAGTTCGTTCGACTGGTCTGGTTGGCGTGAAAATTTGGATTTACATCGGCGAAGGAAGGGTTGCCGTAGATTGTGAGGGGATCGTCGTGGTGTGAGGGCTTAATAAAGCAGGTGCCTGAGGTGGCCTTCAGCATGAAGTCAATCGTATCATAGCTCTCCGCATTTTTGACCGTATAAAACTTCTTAAGCTGACCAAAACCCTCTTGGCAGCAACAACTGGCCACCAGTATCCACAAAATTCCCCTAATCATGGTTTTAACTACGCAATAAAGTCAATTCTGGTTTGAATCAAACCCGAAAATATAGCGTTTAGGCTAAAATCAAAAATTCAGGAAATAGACCGACGTGCTCCTGTACTAAAAAAACTCCTTCATGCGTTCGAAGAAACTTCGATCCCCTTTGCTTGGATTGGGCGCAAAGTTTTCGGAATCTCTCAGGCTTTCGAGTTTCTCTTTTTCGTCCTTGGTCAGGGTCTTTGGCGTCCAGATATTTACATGAATGAGCTGATCGCCAGTGCCATAGCCATTGATATCCTTGATTCCTTTGCCTCTCAGTCGCAATATTTTTCCGCTTTGAGTACCCGGATCAATTTTGATTTTCACCTTGCCATCGATGGTGGGTACCTCAATGGAAGTGCCAAGCACAGCGTCTACGAAATTGAGATGCAGGTCAAATACCACATTGTTTCCATCGCGTACTAGTGTATCGTCTTTCTCCTCCTCTATTACGATGAGCAGATCACCAGGTACACCACCGCCCGGCGCTTCGTTTCCTTTTCCTGACATGGAGAGCTGCATGCCCTCAGACACACCGGCTGGTATTTTTACAGAGATCACCTCGTCCTTGTAGGTCAACCCTGAATTGTCCACTCCATTAGGTCGCTTGTCAATGATCTGTCCGGAGCCCTGGCAAGACGGACAAGTAGATGCCGACACCATCTGGCCCAGCATGGTATTGACCACCTTTTGCACCTGGCCGGTACCATTACATTGGCTACAAGACTTAAAGGTCACACCATCAGCTACTACGAGTCGATTGACCTTGATTTTTTTTTCTACTCCATGTGCAATGTCGTCGAGGGTAAGCTTGAGCTTGATGCGAAGGTTCGTACCCTTTCTACGGCGAGACCGGCCACCGCCTCCACCAAAGAAGCTTTCAAACGGGCTACCGCCACCGAAAATATCTCCAAACTGAGAGAAGATATCCTCCATAGACATACCACCTCCGGCACCGCCAAATCCTCCGGCACTACCCATTCCGGCATGACCAAACTGATCGTAGCGCTGTTTCTTCTGACCATCGCTGAGCACTTCGTAGGCCTCTGCCGCTTCCTTAAACTTTTCCTCAGCTTCTTTATCCCCCGGGTTTTTGTCCGGGTGAAACTTGATGGCCAGCTTACGATAGGCCTTTTTAATTTCATCTGCCGAAGCAGACTTGCTGACTCCCAGTACGTCGTAATAATCCCTCTTTGCCATGTTATGCTCCTGTTACCACTTTAGCAAACCGAACGACCTTATCATTCAATTTGTATCCTTTCTCTATTACGTCCACGATCTTGCCTTTCAGGTCATCCTCAGGAGCAGGTATCTGCGTGATAGCCTCGTGAAGCTCCAAATCAAAGTCACTCCCCTTGTCCGCTTCTACTTCCTTTACCCCCTTTTGCTCGAGTACCGACTTAAACTTGTTGAATATCAGATCCACTCCTTCTTTCACTGATTGAATGTCAGCTGAGTCGTTGAATGATTTGTCTGCCCTTTCGAAATCGTCCAGAATAGGCAGAAGCATCTGGATCAACCCTTCGTTGGCTGAGCCTACCATTTCCAGCTTTTCCTTGGCGGTCCTTCTTCTGAAGTTTTCAAATTCAGAGTATAGTCTCAGGTATTTATCTTTAGACTCCTCGAGTTCTGCTTTGATCTTGTCGAGCTCTTTGTCCTTTTTGGCAGGTTTTTTTGCCGCTTTAGTCTCTTTCGCCTTTTCCTCGCTTGACTTTTTGTCAGCTTTCGTGCTTGTTTTCGCCATTATCTGTAAAAATTCAACTCTTCGGTATGAGGCGCAAACTTATTGCCAATCTATCAGATATGCCAGAATGTCTGAATGGATGCTTCAGCGAAGGACTTATTGGACGTTCAAAACATCTTTCATATGAAAGATGAAGTTTTTCAGGGCTTCTTCCCAGGTAAGATCGGCGTCCCACTTGAGGCCGGTATATACGTCCTTTGAATAAACGTGCTTGACGTAATACTTGTGAACCACGGCATCTTTGGGCAATCGACGGACGGTCGCGCCAATGTCTGTAGCCTTAATCGTTGCATAAACGGTCTCTCCTGCATCGGTTTTGTAATCGAGAAGCTCCTTCACCGTTTCTCCCGTCGTATGTAGACTTTGTAAAATGAACTGCCCGCCCCGGTTATAAATCTCTGTTTCGGATAGGTCTGAGGAAATCTCATAGGGGAGTGGATAACCTTTCATGATCTCAGCCAGTCGTTTATTTTTCTGATCGACTTCAGCGTTGTATGCCCTGACTTGGTCCATTGCCGAGGAACTCAGCTTTATTGAATCCTCGGGAACGATTTTTTGAAACTTAGGAACGATCAATTTATCCACTTTCAGATCCATGGCGTAGGTCTGTATCCTCTTTCCTTTCAAGATTTTCACATCCGTGAAAAACTCCGGGCGGTCAATAATCAGATAGTTTTCCAGGGCGAGCTCGGCCCGGTACACTTCCTTAAACATCTTATTCATCACCTCCTTTAAACCATAACCTTCTACTTTCCAGGCGTTAGCATTTTGTTTTATCAAAACCTCCTCACTGAATGGCGTAACAATCACTTCGAAATGATCCGGCTCTCCCGGCGTTTCGTTGCGGGTCTGAGTCACCAGCAGGATGTATTTAATGTCTCGTTTCGCCAGGGTTTGCGCATGTGCAGCCATAGGATCTGATCCACTAAAAATATCGTCGACATGATAGTAGCCCACCACATCGATTTTCATATTCAAGAGGTACTTGTGGATTTTGGCGGACAGCTCCTGCCAGTCAGAACGAACGTCGGGGTTCACTTCAGACCTGGGTACACGCAGGAAGACGGCAGACTTTCTCGAGAGCAGGTACTTTGGTGGTTTGTTATGCAAAACGAAATCTTTGTACCATAAAGATTCGCTGCCTACTATCTGTGCATGGGCAGAAGAAAAAGCGCCCAGCTGAAACACAGCCACCCACAAAAACAAAAAGCAAAATCTATTGATCAAAGTCATACCCATCAAAACGAGCCGAAAATTAGATAAATTGGCTGAGTCAAGGGTAACTTTAAAATAAAAACTCGATGTGCAAAACCAGATGCCAGTGGGTCGAAGGGGCCTTTGAAGAATATATCGCCTATCACGATGAAGAATGGGGCGTACCCGTGTACGACGACAAAATCCATTTTGAATTTCTAATCCTGGAAAGCGCGCAGGCGGGACTCAGCTGGAGCACGGTTCTTAAAAAAAGAGAAGGTTACAAAAAAGCCTTTGCCAACTTTGAGGTAGAAGAGGTGGCCAGATATGATGAAGCCAAAATTCAGGAACTGCTGCAAAATGATCAAATCATCAGGAACCAACTTAAGATCCGGGCGGCTGTAAACAATGCTCAGCAGTTCATAGAAGTACAAAAGGAATTCGGTTCCTTCACCAAATACATCTGGTCATTTGTCGGTAATGAAGTGATTGCTGGCAATTGGGGAAAAATGTCCGATGTGCCTGCCACTACCAAAGAATCAGATGCACTGAGCAAGGATTTGAAGAAACGAGGTTTTAAGTTCGTAGGTAGCACCATTGTATACGCTCATATGCAGGCCACCGGACTGGTCAATGATCATACGACTGATTGCTACCGATTTCAGGAAGTTTTGGATTTACCCAAGGTCTGAATTTTGCAATTCATGAGTTAAAAGTTATTCGTTGATTAGATATTAGGCAGATTCTCAATGTTGTCAAGAAATCATTTAAAATGATGATGACTATCCTTTAACTCAACAAATGCCGTTTATGAAAATTTGGGCACCAATAACTCAGTAACTTTTAACCCCCGAAAATGCCCAAGCATTTTTCGGGTATCCGATTCTTCCCTATCTTCGCATAAAATTATTCGATATGGACTTTTTAAATCCTGCCGTTACTTCTGGCGTAAATATTTTCGTAAACATCGTGATCGTGCTTGCTGCTTTTGGTGCTGCTATTTCTTTGATTGACTTCAAAAAAGAGCAGGAGAAAAAAGAGGAGCAATAAGACTCAGGCTACTTCCAGTAGCTTCTTCACCTCATCCATCAGGGTATTGGTGCCAAGGTTTACAGAAAACCTCAGCGCCTTCAATCCGCTCACACCCTGTAGGTCTTCCAACTCCAAAGTTTCCAGATCATCCAACACCAAATTCTTTTCTTTTAAGAACTCGAAGTAAGTCTTGTACTCTCGTGCATCTTTTTCCTGAGAGTAAATAATCGCAATCTTGCCGGGCTGAGTCACGCGCTCATCCGAACCTTTGATCACAGCCTTATCAATTCGCTTCTTGACTATTTCGTACCGAATGTTATAGGCACCGTCCACATCAAACTTCTTCTCATCTAATCGAAACCGTACAGAAAGTGGATTTGAGTGAACCAAAATCAAATGCGTCGTATCCAAAGCAAGCGGAAGCTCTGATTTCATCGCAGCTGTCTTATTAGCGATTTCAGTGGTGACGACCAACTGCCACAACCTTAGGTTTCTCAAATACAGCTTGTCGAAATCCATATTCTCGACCAATGAATCACCCACGTAAATGTTGTGCTCTACCCCATCAGTTTTGTAGCGCTCAAAGTAATGAGGAAACATTTTCTGGGCCTTCTTTTCGTCTTCGTCAAGAATCTGGGCAATTTCATTATTGATCTCTGTGATACTTGTTTCGAAATCTTTTCTGGATTCATAGACCAGACCCAGTTCATCATCCAATGCGCCCCAGTAAGCATCAGCCTCCGCAGAAATTTTTGACCCGAACTTTTTCTCAAAATTTCTGATTAAAGGCTCTACTTCATTTTGAAGAAAATCAATAATGGAAGCCTCGTCGCCCGTGACCATTCTGTTCTTCAGTTTTTTTAGGAATTTGTTCAGTCTAAAAATAGTCTCATCAAGAATGGGCAACATGCTGAGCTCAAAGCCCTTTTCCAAAACAGCCTTTGCCAGTTTCAACTGTTTTCTCAAATCCCTATTGATGGCATTCGATCGTTCCAAACTACTGTTTCTAATATCGGAAGCTGCGTAGAGCGGATAGACTTCATTGAATATAATCTGAGGAGTAATCGGGTTTTTTCCTTCAAGAATCTGATCATACATTTGATAGGCTGCCTCATTAAACCTCCACTCCACCGACGGATGAATCGAGGTGTACTTAGCCTTTATGATAGCCCGGATGCTGTTCTCAATTTCCTCTGTATTCCTTTTGACAGCAATGCCAAAGAGCGGCAAGGCTTCGGTAATCTTTCTTACCACCATTGCGTCAAGATCCCCTAAATTAGGTGAGGCCAATTCCAGCAAACCCACAAATTCTTCGCCGTTGTGGAGAGGACTCATAATAAAGTTTTTGATCCCACTATTGATCACATTTTGAGCATGCCCCCCAAAATCTTTGAAACAAGTGGATGCATCTTCCACAATCATAGGCTCCTTCTCCTCTGAGAAGTACTCGTACAATGTCTTGTTAGTAGTAGAGCACGAAATGTCCTTCTCTTCACCCAAGAGGATGCTTCTCTTAATCGAATTTCCAAAATTGATGAACCTCGCCTTGTCCCTATTGTATCCTGCGATTCCCAGCCGTAAATCCGGCAGTTGCAACAATGATCGAACCTGTCGCTCCAATTCAGAAAATATATGCTCACTTCCAATGCTTTGATTTTCCAGCAGAAGCTCCTTGATGTTGGACAACACCTCATCCTTGGTGACATCAGTCATAGTCAAGACCACCATGCCTTGAAACTCAAAATGATGAGGGGGCAGCTTCTCATACCACAACTCGAGATTATCCAGATTGTCTTTTAATTCTGCAATGTCAAAGTCCGTCAGCTCCGGGAGCTTTCCGTGTGGAATGATTTCACAGAACTTCGAATTGATGGCAATTCTGTAAAAGGTTCTTAGTCCAGTATCCGGATTCTCTATTGGGAAAATAATTTCGTTTTTAAAGTCAATCTTGACATCATAGAAGATGTGAAGAATCGACGCGTAAGCGGCAAAAATCTTATGCCTGGCTATTCGGCTCATTCGATCCGAGTCTTGTTTTACTCCGGATTTCATGGCTCGCTCCATCAGAGCCCAATACGATTGTGTGCCATGCACGGGATCCATTTTGAATGGAACCATAGCGGACATTATTTCCTCGTCTTCCGCAAAAGGAGAAAAGATGGCAGACAGCAAGAGATTAACTACCGAACTGTTTTTTTCAAGAACTGAAAGATCGGAGATGGGGGCTCGCAGTTCAGGCACCCTTTCTAACTCATCCAATACTGATTTGGCGCGCTCAGCTTTGAATGGGTCCTTGTCCATAGCTTTTACTTGCCAGTAAACAATGAGATTGGCAAAGCTTAATTGGCTCTCGAATGGAAATTGAGCATGATGCTGGGTCTGTTCCTCTTTAGCGCCCATGGTTTGTGTTTTGGTTGTTTTTCACAACGGTATGACCACCTGAAAGTTACGTAGAAAATTAACAGAATATTAATATTTCGGCTAATCTGGAGGTTTTTAGGGTATTATAGTCGCTCTGCTTCAAATTGCTCTTTGATTAAATTATCTTCACGAGTCAATTATTTATCATATTGGAAGAAACACTCACCCCCGAAAAACAATACTTCAATCGAGATCTAAGCTGGTTGACTTTTAACTATAGGGTACTAATGGAGGCACAGAGCAAAGATGTTCCTCTTTTTGAACGACTTAGGTTCTTGGCCATTTATTCTTCCAATCAGGACGAATTTTTTCGTGTTAGGTACGCCAGCATCAGGAGTTTGATGGATATCAACAAGAAAAAAATCAACAAGATTCTCGACTTTGATCCGGCAGCATTGCTCCATGAAATTCATGACAAAGTACAATCTCAACTTTTGGAGTATGGCGATACCATACAAAATCAGGTGCTACTGGGATTGGAAAAAAACGGAATCTTCATCCTGTCTCCTGAGGAACTCAATGAAGATCAAAGGGCCGACTGTCTATATTATTTCAAGACCAAAGTACTTTCTTTTCTACAGCCATACCTTTTTGGTAATACCAACAGAGATCCTTTTCTAAATAACCGAGAACTGTACTTTGCTCTAAGGCTAAAAAACAAGTTCTCTGGCAATATTGAATTCGCCTATCTCAATATTCCCTCAAATATCCTTCCGAGGTTCTATCAATTGCCTTCTCCGAATGTCCAGTTTCACTACATCTTCTTAGACGACATTGTGGCAATGCATTTGGACTTTGTATTCCCGGATTTTGACGTTTTGGAATGCCACAGCATCAAGATGAATAAAAACGCTGACCTGAATATTGAAGATGAATTCAGCGGGGATTTGGTTGAAAAAATTCAAAAGCAAATTCTGAAAAGAAATCTAGGGGTGCCCTCAAGATTTCTGTATCATAAAAAAATGTCCGCAGAGCTTAGGGACTATCTGAAAGCTTCCTTTGATCTGCTTGAGGAGGATTTGGTATCTGGTGGTCAGTACCATAGTTTGTTCGATTTCTTTCAACTCCCCAATCCTGTCGGGGCGTCCATCGAGTACGAAAAGCTACCTCCTCTGAGAAACAACCGAATTGACAATCACAGATCCATTTTTTCCGCGATTGATGAGGAAGACCAAATGTTGCATTTTCCCTATCATACCTACAATTACATCCTGCAGTTCTTCAATCAGGCTGCAATTGACCCCCATGTCACAGAAATCAAGGTTGCTTTTTACAGAATTGCCTCAGACTCCCTTATAGGGAATGCCCTAATGAGTGCTGCCCGAAACGGAAAAAAGGTGACTGCCTTTATTGAGCTCAAAGCCCGTTTTGACGAAGAAAACAACCTACGCTGGGCGGAAAAAATGCAAAATGCTGGGGTGGGTATTATCTATAGTATCCCTGGACTGAAAGTTCACGCCAAGGTGGCTTTGGTCAAAAGAAAAACAGAGTCCGGAGAAATCAGAAAGTATGGTTTTTTCGGCACAGGTAACCTGAATGAGAAAACGGCAGCCATATATGCAGATCATGGCCTGCTTACCAGCAATCAAAAAATGGGTGAGGAACTGGACGACCTGTTTAAATATCTCTACAGGAGAAAACCACCGAAAGACTTCAAGCACCTCCTGGTCTCTCAGTTCAACATCATTGATGGCTTCTTCGGGCTCATAGATAGAGAGATCGAGCATGCTAAAAATGGACGTCCAGCTCATATCATTATAAAGCTCAACAACATAGAGGAGCGAGGTATGATTGATAAACTCTATGAAGCCAGCCAGGCCGGCGTAAAAATAGAGATGATCGTAAGAAGTATCTGCTGTCTGGTTCCCGGGGTGCCGGGCTTAAGTGAAAATATTGAAGTCAGAAGAATTGTGGGCAGGTACCTTGAGCATGCGAGGGTTTTTTGGTTCAATAACAACGGCAAAGATGAAATCTATATGGGATCGGCCGATTGGATGAAAAGAAACCTTCATAGCCGAATTGAGGTCAATTTTCCAATTAAGAACCCTGTGTTGAAACAGGAAATGAAGGAGTTGATCAAACTACAGCTCCAGGACAATACCAAGGCCGTTATCCTTGATCAGGAGCAAAACAACATTCGCGTTCCACGGGAGGAAGGGCAAAAACTCTACAACGCACAGCTGGACACCTACCACTTAATAAAGAAGTGGGAGGAAATGCCCTAATACATGTAGTAGTCCTTAAAGAATGCCTCAGCAAAAATGAAGGAGAGCACCGCTATCACGAACCCAAACATGAAGACGGTATACGCCATTCGGAGCATTTTATATTTTTTACCTAACACAGCCCCAAGGAAGTAGATGTCCTTGATCAAACTTCCATACAGGTAATCTTTGTTTTTCATAAGCTCGGTCATCCCCCACTCGTATTCCTTGAGGCTCATACCGTGAAAGTTGCCAAAAAAGAGAAGGTTGGTTTTTTGGCTCATGATGTCGTCTTTGGTGAACCTGCCTTTCGTCACGTTGGGCCGGGTCGCCAGTATGCTCAAAACTATAGTCGTCAAACAAACACCCGTCATGATCAAAGTAGGTGCAGTGAAATGAGGATACTCCTCCAACTTTCGGATCAAAACAGAAACGATGATGGATAAAATAATCGAGTTGATGGAAATCATGATGTTGGCCTTGTTGTCAGCTATGGCACTGAGGTCCAAGTGGTTTTTGGAGGTAGTGCGAAACATCGTCTCGATACCTCGAGTGGGCTGATCCTCCTTTTTTTTGTCAGCCTTTGCCAGCTTTTTTTCCAGTTTCTCGATTTTCTTTTTTAGCTCTTCTTCAGTTTCCATCGATTGGTCTCGCAATGTCAAAATAGATGAAAGGACAATTTATATCAAAAAATGCACTCGATCAATGAGTCGCAACGCAGGCTTTAGGCTAATGTTTCCTAAATTAGTTCTTAGATTTTACTCCTTTGAGAAAACTCCTAATGGTCAAATATCCCGCGCTTGTTCTTTGTTTGGTAGGCTTCATGTCTTGTAACCAACAACCGCGCAGAACGGCCGAGGCATTGTTTAAACATTCTGAAGAAGGGCTTCCGGAATATGACCTTAAAACACCCACTGCCAAGTATTTTTTGCCCTACGTGCT
Organism: Reichenbachiella sp.; assembly: GCA_965222305.1. GTDB lineage: Bacteria > Bacteroidota > Bacteroidia > Cytophagales > Cyclobacteriaceae > Reichenbachiella. Next base: position 3,948,959 of record OZ244943.1, on the reverse strand, counting down.
TGAAGAAATCTCCGGATTGGCGCATGTCAAACCCGGTGTCCTTGCATGCATACAAGATGAAGACGGTAAGGTTTTTTTCTACGATCATAAGGAAAGAAAACTCACCAGGGAAATAAGGTTTGGCTCGTCTGGAGACTATGAAGGGGTCGAGGTAATTGATAACATCGCCTACGTCATAAAAAGCAATGGGAATATTTATCAATTCCCGATTGATGAGAGGTTTGACATCAATGAAGTCAATGAAATCAAAACTGATCTTAAAAAGCCTAACGACGTAGAGGGGCTCTGTTTTGACGCTAAGAAAAATGATCTAATAGTAGCTTGCAAGGGCCGGGCCGGGCTGAAGAAAAACGATGACCTGAAGGGAAGAGCCTTCTATAAATTTGATTTAGGAAAGGAAAAAATAGATAAGGAGCCCAAATTCAGGATCACAAAAAAAGACATCAAGAACTTTCTGGAGAAGCACAATGATTTTGAATATGAAGAAAGCCGGCTGAATTTTCACCCATCAGGTATCGCCCAGCATCCTCACCAGGATTTGTTCTACATCATCGCCTCAACCGGTAAATTGATGGTCATCACGGATCGAAAGGGAAACATCAAAGCAACTTCTCCACTTGACCCAAGACTTTTTGGGCAACCAGAGGGTATCTGCTTCGCTCCGAATGGCGACCTATTTATATCCAGCGAAGGACAGGGAGACAAGGGTTACATTTTAAAATTCAGAATGAAGTGAGACGATCGAGTTACCTCATATTGGTATTCCTTTTTATAAGTTTTTCAGCTTTATCCCAGGTCGACCACAAGGTTTTTCTGATTGGCGATGCGGGCAAACCTGTCAATGCCCCAGAAAATCTGGCCACTCTGCAAAAACAACTGGAGCAAGCTGGAGAGAATGCCACTATCATCTATCTAGGGGATAATATCTATCACGATGGCCTTCCTGACAAGGATCACAAGGATCGGGAAGAGCAAGAAAAAAAGTTGGAGGCCCAACTTGAAATCACCAAAAACTTCAAGGGAAACACCATCGTCATCCCCGGCAATCACGACTGGGACAACAGCGGCTCCAAAGGCTGGGATCGGGTCAGCTATCAAACCAAGTATGTCCAAAAATACTTTGACAGCAAAAAAGTCTTCTACCCGAAAAATGGAAAACCCGGACCCGAGGAAATCAAACTTGACGACAATCTGTACCTGATTGTCCTCGATCTCCAGTGGATGCTCCACAGATGGGAAAAGCCCATGATCAAAGATCAACTTATGCCTCATAAGGCGATTGATGTACTGGTCGATTTGGGTGAATTGCTGGAAGAACACAAAAACGACCATGTGATCGTTGCAGCACATCATCCCATCTACAGCTATGGTAAGCATGGTGGGAAATTTCCCTTCAAGGCCCACCTATTTCCCTTGACAGAAGTCAATGAATCTCTTTATGTGCCGCTTCCGGTGATAGGATCGATTTATCCGACTTTCCGATCCACGGCAGGTTCTCTACAGGATATTCCCCACCCCAAGTATAAGGCCATGCGAAATGCCATCGAGGAGTATTTGGTTCAGTACCCCAATGTGGTCTACGTGTCTGGTCATGAACATAATCTTCAGCACATTGTCAAAGACAAGGTCAATTATGTGGTGAGCGGGTCAGGTTCTAAAACGGCTTACCTGAAAAAAAATGGCAAGTACCTGAAGTTTGGTGAATCAAGACATGGCTTTGGTGTGCTCAACTATAAAAAGGATGATTCCGGTCTTGAATTATGGGCGGCTGACGCTCAAAGTCCAACCGGTGAAAAAATCTATGAAACCCAACTTTACTCCAAGGTTGAAATCGCAGATCCAAACTCTAATTATCCAAAATACCACTTCAACGACAGCACACGAATGGCAAATCCCTCTGACCGATACGGAGCGGGTAACTTCAAAAAGTTCATCATGGGGGAGAATTATCGAGACGTTTGGAGCACGAAAGTGGAAGCACCCATATTCAACATAAGCGAGGAAAAAGGTGGACTCGAAATCATCAAAAAAGGTGGGGGCTTGCAGACCAATTCGCTCAGAATGCAAGCAAAAGATGGGAAACAGTACGTGCTTCGATCTCTGGAAAAGTACCCTGAGCGGGCCATTCCTGATTTGCTGAAAAAGACTTTTGCAGAACTGATCGTCCAGGATCAGATGAGTGCCAGCAATCCCTACGGTGCGTTTGTGGTTCCGCCGATGGCCGAAGCAGTCGGCATCTATCACACCAATCCAAAATTGGTTTTCGTGCCGGACGATGGAGCGCTTGGCAAGTATCGGGAGACATTTGCCAACACCCTCGTCTTGTACGAAGAGCGCCCGGCCAAAAACTGGTCAGACGCTGCTTTCTTCGGAAACTCTGATGATCTGGTCAACTCGAACGAGGTTTTCGATGAACTGCAGGACGACAATGACAATTTCGTGGATCAGACCTGGGCTTTGAGAAGTCGGATGTTTGACATGGTGATCGCCGACTGGGACAGACATGAAGACCAGTGGCGATGGGCTTCCTTCGATGAAGGGGAGGGGAAAATGTATCGCCCAATTCCTCGGGACAGGGATCAAACGTTTTTTGTCAATGAAGGGGTGCTTCCCCGATTTGCCAGTCGAAAGTGGGCGATGCCAAGAATCGAAGGGTTCAACCCAGACGTTCGGTGGCCTCCCGGATTCAATTTCAATGCTCGACATTTTGATCGGTGGTTTTTGACCGAAACCGATCGAGAGGATTGGCTCAAAATGGCTGATGAGGTTAAATCCAAACTGACCGATGAGGTGATAGAAAGCGCTATCAAATCCTGGCCCGAACCGATATACGAACTGGAGGGTGAGAACACGATCAAAATTTTGAAACAACGTCGTGACAACCTACCCAAGTACACCCAGGAGCTTTACGAAGCTTTGGCTAAAGAAGTGGAAATTCTCGGCTCTGACAAAAAGGAGCTGATCACAATAGAAAATTTCAACAAAGACTCCACGAAAGTGACAGTTCAAAAAATCTCAAAGAATGGAAAGCTGGAGCGATTGTGCTATTCGAGGACTTTTTTATCGGATGAAACCAAAGAGGTACGAATTTATGGATTCGATGACGATGACCAATTTGAAGTAAAAGGCGACCAAAAAGGTGGGGTAAAAGTCCGGATCATTGGAGGCAAAGGCAAGGACGAAATTACTGATTTGACCACTGGAAACTCTGCCAAAAACGTCTTGGTATATGACCGAAAGCACTCAACTATTTTGTCCGAAGGGAATTCCTTAAAAATGCGATTGAGTGACAAGAAAGACGTCAACAGATATGAGCGCTATGCCTTCAAATTCGACCACCTAATGCCCATTGTCTACGGTTCGGTGAACCCCGACGATGGATTGTTTTTGGGGGGTGGTTATTTATTCACTGGACAAGGGTGGAGAAAGGAACCTTTTTCTTCCCGACATCTTCTACTGGCGAGTGGAGCCTTTGCTTCGGGGGCATTTCAGGTCAACTACAATGCTGAATTTTCTGATGTCCTGGGAAAATGGAATCTGGAAAGTAGAATTCGGGTACGACAACCCAATACTGATAATTTCTTTGGATTGGGAAATGATTCGGAATACGATCTTGATGCGAATGACATTGACTACTATCGCCTGAGGATGCATGACAACCGCTACCAACTGGCACTGACTCGTAGACTTGGCATGGATGGGAAATTTGAGATTGGAGCGCAGCACAGAGGCGTAAAAGTAGTAGAGCGAGAAAACTCGTATTTGTCATCTGACGAGTTTGATGAGTTTGACACCAACATTCTTTTCGACGACCTGAGAATGTACACGGGAGGCTTCTCTCGACTTTCTTTTGACACACGAGACGAGGTGATGCTCACCACACGTGGACTGCTATGGAATACCCAGTTTTCCGCTTATAAAGGCATCACGGAAAACGCCAACGACCATCAGAGATTCAGTACAGAACTTGCCCTTTATTATAGCTTTCAATTCCCTGCAATTGTCACGATTGCGTCCCGGACAGGATACGCAGAGACTTTCAGCAAGTACCGTCAAGACGAATTCTACATTACCAACACGCTAGGTGGCCGTAGCAATCTTAGAGGGTTTCGTAGATCTCGGTTTTATGGCAAGACCAGTTTCTACCAAAATGTTGATTTGAGAATCAAGCTTTTCAATTTCCAATCTATCCTATTCCCCGGTCGAGTCGGAGTTCACGGATTCTATGATGTAGGCCGAGTCTGGCAAGCAACGGATACTTCAGACCAATGGCATCGCTCAGCGGGATTTGGAGCGTGGGTGGCCCCTTTGCACAAAGCTGTATTGTCGGTCAGCTTTGCCTTTACGGGAGAGGAAAACCTGGGCTCGATTGATTTTGGGTTTTTCTTCTAGACTATTTCACCATGAAATTTTACCCCGCAGCCTAAATCAAACCATGTAATCTTATTCGAGTTTTTACTAGATTTAACCATCATGAAAAATCTACTTGTTATTATCCTATTTGCTTGCATCGTTATGTCAACCAGGTTGAATGCTCAAGATGCACACTATTGGACAGAACAATTTGGTAACCGATCTACTCTAATGTCCGGATCAGTGGTAGGCAGTGTTACTGATCTCGGTGCCATGTATTATAATCCTTCCAGGCTTGCGCTACAGGATGACCCAACGTTTTTGATCAGTGCTAAAGCCTTTCAAAATGTAACTCTAAGAGTAAAAGGCAGCGAACAGCAGCAAAGTCTCGGTAGTTCAACATTCGGTACGGCTCCTACATTGGTAGCGGGTTCTTTTAATCTGGACTCGGTGAAGTTTCTTAAGTTTTTTCATGGTCACAAATTCGCCTATGGCTTTCTTTCCAGAAATCAGTTTGACTATACTTTATCCCTTACTGATATCCAGACGCGAGAATTTAACGATGCTTGGGCCGGTGAAGAACAATATCTCTCTGAAGTGTATTGGAACAAAAATGTAACGGACGAATGGATGGGACTCACCTGGGCAATGCCTTTGACCGAAGACAGGCGCTGGACTCTGGGTATTACCCAGTTTGTAAGTACCTATAGCCAAAGTAGTAATTATACCCAAAGCATTGTAGGCAAAGAGGAGGATGAAGGCAATTGTACCGAGTGTGAAGTTGTTACCTATGAGTTTACGCGAAACAGAGACATCAATCATACAGGATACCTGGCTAAAATTGGATTAAACTACAGTAGCAGGTACATAGACGTGGGACTTACATACACCTCCCCGAAAGCCACACTTGCCTCAACGGGATCTTATAATTATCGTCAAATACTGACAAACTATGGTAACTCATTTTCAGATCATGAAAATCTTGCGGAAATAGGATGGGGTGATGCTACCACCTTTCAAAAAACACCGATGTCCGCAGCCTTAGGCGTTGGTATCAAGCTAGGAAAAAATGTAATCAGCTTTAGTGCCGAGTGGTTTGATGCAGTGGACGAATATTACGTGTTGATTCCTGACAACCCCATCAACAGACAATCCCCGGAAGACGGCACCCAAATATTAAACCGGTATGTAGACAAACGTAAATCCGTCATCAACTACGGAATTGGTATCGAATGGTACTTAAATAAAAGTGTCCATGGGTTCACAAGCTTTGCGACCGATCACTCTTCTTTAGAAAAGACATTTTTCGGAGATTCTTTTGAAGAGACTGATGGATTTGATAATAATTTCTTTTCGGGTGATATTCTGCACCTTGGAGGAGGACTCGAAATTGAACTCAAGAAAATGAACTTCACGCTTGGGGCCGTTTATTCCTGGGGTGAACAGACCATTGGCAGAGTAGGTCAGATTCCTGGTCAAAATAATCCCGACTCTGGTATAGATCCAAATGCCACAACAGACCTGATATGGGAGCGATGGAAAATTCTTGTAGGATTTGACTTACCGTTCTATAAATTTGGCAGCTAATTTAGAGACATGAAAAACCTTCTTTTCGGACTCATTTTTATCACAGGGCTTTCTCACGCTCAGCCCATTCAGTATGATGTAAAGTTGGGAGCAGATGCAGCCGAGCAATTCGTTTTACAGATCGGTCAATACTCCAACCCAAAACTTCACAACTATGTAAATGAGGTAGGCTTCAAATTGGTGGCGGCCTTATCCGAAGAGATGTTTGAGTACACCTTTACGATATTGGATGATCCTACGCCCAATGCATTCGCACTCCCTGGTGGATTTGTATTCGTGACACGCGGACTTCTTGCCCTCGTTCAGAATGTAGACGAATTGGCTTGCGTAATCGCTCATGAAATCGTGCACGTGCAAAAGAGACATTCGGTCAAGCAAATGAAGAGAAATGTACTGCCCAACATTTTACTCATTCCTGGCAAAATATTGGAAGGAATTGGAGGAGGAAGAGTGGGGAAAGTACTTAATGCCCCGATCGAGGCAGGAACAGGTCTTTTTACTGCCAGCTATAGCAGAAAGCATGAATCAGAAGCTGACAAGCTTGGCGTCATCCTTGCTGCCAGAGCAGGGTTTGATCCATCAGCCCTGCCGGGAATACTTGAGCGAATCATCGATTGGGAAGAGTCTCTGAACGACACGGTGGAAAAAAGAAGCTACTATAGTGATCACCCTTATACTCCGGATCGTACCAAGAACATTAACAAAATCGCTCCCCAGCTGGAATGGACGGCTAACTCCATGCACGATAAGCCTATTTCAGAAGTTTTTGACGACATGCTTTTTTGGAATAACCCTAAAAAGGGTGTGTTTGTCCAGAATAAATTCATTCACCCTCCTCTCGACATTTCCATTACCTTCCCGGAAAAGTGGCACTACTTCAATCATTTCAATTCCGTAGGAGGCCTCAGCGAAGACAGAAACAGGGTAATGGTACTTAGTGTCAGCAGCATGGAGAAGACTCCCACAGCTCTGGCCAACGAGTACATAAAAGAGGTAGAAGAAAAGCATCGAAAGTTGAAAATAGAATCCAAAGCAGCCAGCTACAACGGCCTGGAATCCCACTACCTAAAAATCACTGAAAGCCTCGGCCGGGATCAAATGAATTTGTACATGATTTGGATGAGATACGAGGAGTTCGTTTATAAGCTAACTGCTTTGAGCCCAATAGCCATTGATGAAGAGGTCGAAGGAACGGCCGGTTCGTTTCAACCTGTTCAAGATGCTGACAAAGAAAAGGTGACCAAGTACGAAATGAAATTTGTCAGCAGTGACGAGAACGAGGCAGTGGACAAAGTGGCAACCAGGAACAACAATATACTCAACAAAGAACTACTCTTGATCTTGAATGGGATGAAAGAGGGGAGTTCTACCACTGGATCTGAAGTTTTCCGAGTGGTTCAGGAGCTCCCGTATTTTGAGTAGCTTCTATTCCGGGATTTTCTGAAAATAAAAGCGCTGCCCATTCATATAATAGTGCTGGTCGTCTCTCTCAAGTTTTAGCGTTACCTCGGGTAGCTTTTTAAAATAGAAAATGATGTGGGCGCCATTTCCGTCCTCGTCGTTGTTGATCCAGTAGGTTCCTTTATTTGTACCCTGGTAAGACTTGGCCTGCTCTTTATAGATTCCGGTTCGTTTTACCTTGCTCTTGAATGAACCATTGTAGTTCAACCAAATCTTAGACTCTTTGATAGACTTTCCGGATTCTTCAACGCTAAAAACATATTTTCCTGTCAGTAGTTTTTTCCAATCCACAAACTCCTTTGGATCCGGATAATACGGCTGTACAAAAGAAACATTATTGATCAGAGGAGCCAGCCTTCCTTCTAGCGGCTCATGATACTTTTTTGGGCTAGAGGCCAGCACGGTCACGCAATTGTGAAACTCACCGCACTTTGCAAAAATGTACCCTTTGCTCTGACTCTGACCCGTAAGCCCGACAATGGCATACAATACACCATCACGGTATTTGGGTTTACCCTCTACTTCCAATCGGATGCCTGGTGCCAGCTCGAGACCGTTCATCCAGTTTCTTGCTATTTGTTTGAGCTCCGTGCGACGGACAAAATACATGGCTCGCGTATCGGGTATTGAATCCAGATAAATAGTCAATAGATCAGACCCAAGCAGCACATACCCTGACCAGTTATCCGGAACTGTAAAGTCAACTCCTGATTTGGGTGCTGCCAGCTTCACCCCCGAGGTGTAGGTTTTTCCTTCTCTTATCGTCTCTTGAGCCATTAGACTGAGACTAAAGATTAGAAGAAGTACGGATATATAGTTCTTTTTCATAGTTGACTTGAGTGTTGCCTCAATTTAGGAAAATTACATGCTACAATTTAAGAGTTAGCCCTACGGATAGACCAGAAAAGTACAAATTGTCAAAAACCCTGTCTTCTTTCATCAAATAACTGATATGTCGGTAGACAATTTTATAATCCAGCCAACGGGTGTCCAAGGCAATCCCACCAACCCCTTGCCAGGTGAACCGGGTATCACCAAAACCCGAATCGAGGTAATATACAGCCTTCCACCTTTTGGAAGGTGTCAAATAATATCCTCCCTTCAGTCCCAGTACAAAATTAGAAAGCGTAGTTTGGCTGTTCTCTGTTCCATCTGCAGATAGCACCAGACCATCCGGGCCGTTGATTTCCACAGCAAATCGCCAATCTAGTTGGCTCGTTAAACTAATCCATCGAACGCCCGCAATGGCATCTGCATGCCATTTTCCGGTAGATATGACATATCCAGCTGCAAGCGTGTTTTGGCGTCCTTTAAAAGCAAAGTCAGTCCCAGCATCCAGGCCTACTCCTACCCCAATCGGAGGGCGACCCGGGATCGGGTTGTCGATATCCACGGTAATGGATTCGACAAAGCTTGCATCAGCCAGAATATCGAAAGCGAATAAATCATAAGCTGCCATCCATTTTCCCTTTCTCGCTTCTGCAGAAATCATCAGAGCAAAAGACAGCTTTTCGAGATAGTCTCCAGGATTGACCTCCATTTCCAGTTCCTGATCCTGATCGAAAACTGTAAAAAAGATGCTTCCGCCAAATGTTGGTACATACAGATTAGGGGACACATTGAAGTGCCAGCTACTATCCACTTGACCACATGCAGGGCCTTTGACCAAGACTATCAACAGAAGTACTAGTGAAATTTGCTTCAATGCAGCTTTTCTTATTAGGAATGGGACAAAAAAAGAGCAGAACTTTATAAGCTCTGCTCCAATCTAATATTTCTTATTTCTATTCGTCATCTCCAACGAAAGGAAGCCCTTCGCTTAGAGCTGTACTCACTACATTTTCAAAATAACTTTCGATCTGTATGAACCGTGCGGCTACTTTAGCACCGTTCGATTTGCTCATTTTTTTAAAATACTCCTTCCAAAGTGCAAGTCGTTCTTTCTTGATATCCAAAGATTTTGACATAAGTTCATCAGCCAAATCATCATCAATGTTTTCATAGCCATTGATGTAATCATTGATTACCTCGAATCGCTTCTTACCCAATTCCTGATTTTTGGTCTGAAACTCATCGTATAGAGCCCAAAAAGCTGTAGATGCGTCACCCTCCAGCTTGATTTCTTCGCTCATGATTTTCTTTTTTTCCTTGGCCCACATTTCCTGAGCGGCCTTCATTTCATCTTGTGCTTTTACGACTGTGACGGCAAGCACGGATAAGCAAAAAAGTAGTAGTTTTTTCATTTTCATATTTAATAGGTTTCGTAATTCTAATATACAATTAAAAAACGGAATGACGACCTGTCACTAATTATTTGTAAGTGTCCTTTAGGGCGATTTCTGATATCGTCGCCTGCCATTTGCTTGGGTCGAAATAGGCTATTGTCATTATTTGGGATTAGTTTAGTAATGCGTAATTAAACAAACACAACAATGAAAAAAAATCAATTTGCACTGATCTTCTTTATGGCACTCGGTTTATCATCTTATGCCCAGGTTTTAGAAATCTCCGGATATGGTGGATATATGCTCAGTGGGAAGGCCGATTTTTATGGATATATAAACAACATTTATAGAACAGGGCAAGTCGACGTGAAGGATGGAGCCGTGTACGGAGGTACGATTGGAATTGATGTTGCTGACGCGGGCATGCAGATTCAATTTTTATGGAACATCAATACCGTTAACTCGGAAATCGTTGTTTTTGGAATTCCTGAAGTCGAGCGCGAGGTTGTGGAACTAAAAATTCAGCATTGGCATCTAGGGGTTGAAAGATATCTGGGTGGTAACGAGATGGTCAGACCCTACGGTGCATTGAGTCTGGGGATTACCACCTATGGACCGCAAAATTCATCCTACGAGACTGCTACCAGGTTTTCCGGTGCTTTAGGTGCTGGATTAAAAGTCTTCCCTACTGAAAAAATCGGAATAAAAATGCAAGCAAAAATGTTCCTTCCCATGACATTTAGCGGCATTGGAATCTACTGTGGGACAGGGGGATGTGGAGGAGGGTCTTCCTTCAATGTTCCCATTATTCACGGTGAGTTCAGTGGTGGGGTAGTGCTCCAGATCGGAGAGTAATTTAAATTTATTGTACATGACCAAGGCTGAAAGACAGCGCCTAGCACTGGTTTCGGCCTTTGTTCTTTTATGCAGTAGCCTATTCGGTCAACCTTCTTTTTCAAAGGAAAAATCTGAGCACGAGGTCCGCATCAAAGCAGACAGATTTGTCTTCTATCAGGATCAGGTATTTTACACGTATCAGGATACTGTAGTCACATTCCCCGATTCCATTGATTTCTATGTCAAAAGAAACTCAATGAAAAAAACGGATGAGTTCTACGAACTTATAGAAAGCAATATGTCTAAGGGTTCCTTCTCTCAGGCTATATACAAGACGTTATTTGTCACAAAAGAAAACTCACAGGTCAATGTCAATTACTTTTCTCAACAGCGTTTCAAGCCTTATAAAGGTGATACCATCAAAAAAATAGTTTATAAACACCTACCCATTTTTGGTACCGACATCCTTGATACAGCGATGTACGAAGCGGATAATTTCGTCCAGTTCGTTAACAAAATCCATTTGTCTACGAGGAAAAATGTCATCCGAAACAACCTGACCTTTCATGAAGGTTCCATACTTGATCCTGACGAATTGGTAGATTCCGAACGGCTCCTGAGAAACCTGGAATATATCAAGGATTCGAGAATCTACGTCGGCAGGGATAGTCTGGATGAACTGGTCGCACATGTGGTGACCAAAGATGTATTACCATGGAATGTTATCTTAAGCCCAAATCAGGAAAATTACTTCTCTGTTGGAGTAATATACAACAACATTGGTGGGCTAGGTCATGAACTGGAGTATGACTATCTGTCCAACAGAGATCTTAATCTTGGTGTGGGATCAGATTTTTACTATCGAATCAAAAGCATCAGAGGAAGCTACGTGGACGTAGAACTCAATTATGCTGAGAACTTTCATTCGGATGGTTACGGCTTGGATATTCAGCGTGAGTTCGTCACCCAAGACATCAAGTTTGCAGGAGGCTATATGATGGGTGACTACACCCTTGGTGAGCTCAACTATTATAATGACGAGCAAGATTCTTCCAGTGTTTTCTTTTATGATCGTAGCAGAATCGACAGCTGGTTGGGTCGTTCGTTCAAGACCGATTTTAGAGCTCCTGCTCTAGGCATTGAAAACAAGGCAAACCTGATCATTTCGTCTCGGTTTGATATTCAGGATTTTTCAAACGTATCTGGTGTTTCTCCAGACAGCGTTTTTCGGTTTCATGACCGAAGGGATTTGCTCTTCGGAGTGGGGCTATCTTCAAGAAAATTCTTTACCGACCGCTTTGTTCTAAACTTTGGTAGAACTGAAGACATTCCTACCGGAGGTACTTTTGGATTGGTGGCTGGGTATCAGTTTGGAGAATTTCATGATCGGCCCTATACCGGGCTCAACTATGCCCGAGGAGGTTACCTCAGAAATTTTGGATACTTGAACATCGGAGCAGAATTAGGGGGCTTTATCTCAGGCAAAAAATTTTACCAGGACGGGGTTTTGAAACTGACGGGTGATTTTTTTAGTCCTCTGTTCGTCTTCAATCAGTTTAAGCTTCGCCAATTTCTGCGGGTCAATCTGAGTCGGTTGATTAACCCCAGGGAACAGCAATTCATCAACACAGAGCATGATCTGGGGATTAGGGGGGTACGCCGATATTTTCTCACAGCTACCGACATGTTCAATGCCCGCTGGGAGACACTGCTTTTTACGCCTGTTCATTTCATCGGCTTTAGGTTAGCGACCTTTGGATATGCAGACTATACTGCACTCAAGGACAGCTTCAAGAGTGAGCGCTTTGATCACTTTCTTGGTTTAGGATTGGGGATAAGGTTGAGAAATGACAACCTGGCCTTTCAGACCATTCAATTCAGAATCTCCTTCTTTCCTATGTCACCGGAGGGATCGAGAAACGTAAACATGCACGTCGCATCCTCACCTCAGTTTGAAATAAGGGATTTTAACTATACCGCCCCTGAGATTGTCAGCTTTTAGGGATTTGTTCGTTACTTTACTGAGCATGAGCCCCTACTAACGAGCAGACTGTCGAGCTGAAATGAAGATCGTTAAATTAGTCTTTTCCATTCTGGTTTTCTCCTATGGTTTTACGCCAACATTATTGGCCCAGCTCAAAAGCACCCCTGGCTCCAAAATCAAAGAGATACAAGTAAAGGGTGATCGATTTCTTTTTTTGGACGAGGAAGTCTTCTATGTGGCAAATGACACAATAATCTTTGTGCCCGATACTGTAGATGTATTAATTCGAAAGCATGATTTGAAGCGAACCGAGGATTTCTACAAATCCGTGGAAGAAAAAATGAGTAAGTCCAAGATTTCCAGTATGGTGTACGACTTCATTTTTGTGAGTCCAAGTGCTAAAAGACCCCACAGTGAAGAGCTTAGTGAACTTCGGTTTGATGCCTATAGGATGGATCAAATTCATCAACTGAAATTCAAAAAATTGAAACCTTTTGGTACAAGGATAGACGACACCACCTTCTACAAACCCAACAAATACGTTAAACAATTAAATAATATACATTGGAATACGCGGAACTGGGTAATCAGAAAAAATATCCTTTTTAGAGAAGGAGATGTGATCAACCCCAGTGAACTGGTGGAGTCAGAACGACTTCTTCGTAGACTTCCTTTTATTAAGGATGCCCGTATTCTGGTCTCGGCCAATGGAAATGATGATGCAGACGTGGTTGTGGTGACCAGAGATGTTCTACCGTACAATATCGAAATCAAACCGAATAACGCCAACGAGGCACTCTTTGGCATCAGCCATATCAATATCCTAGGGACTGGGCATGAGCTGGAGTACAACTTCGTGCGGGAAGGTGAATACGAATTCTTTTACAAAGTGCCCAACATGTTTGGGTCATTCATTGATAGCCAGTTGGATTATTCTGATCATTTCAGGAAAAGCGGGCTAGGGGCAAACCTGTTCAAGCCTTTTGTCACTCAAGAAACCAAGTACGCTGGTGGAGCAGAATACAGTGTCTTTCAGTTTGGGGAGTACAATTATGACCCCATATCAGATGTGACATCCGAGTTTTTCTATAAACGCGACCGTCGTGATATTTGGATGGGTCGTGCCTTTCTCACCAATCTGAAAGCCGATTGGTTAGGCTTAGGTGACAACACCTACGCGATCGCTTCCTTTAGATATGACTATCAGGATTTTTTTGACAAACCTATCGTTTCACCAGACACTAATTATACCTACCAGGATCATCGGGATATCTTGCTCAGCATAGGGCTTTCTTCACGTGAGTATTTTAAAGATAAGTTCATTCTACAGTTTGGTCGAACAGAGGACATCCCGACTGGCGCCTCCATCAGCGGCATCCTGGGTTTTCAGCAGAGGGAGTTTGAGAACAGAATCTACCTTGGTGGAAACTATTCTCGTGGAGGCTATCTCCACAGGTTTGGATACCTCAATAGTATTTTTCGTCTCGGCAGCTTTGTCTCAAGTGATGGTTTGCGGGATGGAGTCTACAGTTTTGGTATGAATTATTTCAGCAACCTCGTGGTTCGTGGACAGTACAAATTCCGTCAGTTTGTGGATGTATCATTTTCTCAAACAATTAACCCAACAGAGGATATTTACTTAAGGACACAAAATGATCTGGGTATCCGAGGGGTCACCGGTTTCTATCACAAAGCTACCACCTGGGCCAACGTCAAATATGAACCCATACTCTTTACTCCAATGAATTTCACAGGTTTTCGAGTGGTGGTTTTTGGGTTTTTTGATGCTACCTATACCAGAAACAATAAGAGCGACTTCTTCCACGAAGATCTATTTGTCGGATACGGTGCCGGTGTAAGGCTTAGAAATGACAACCTGGCCTTTTCTACCATTCAAATTCGATTTGGGCTTTATCCTAGTGTACCCATAAACGGCAACCCAAGCTATATCGACTTTTCTACCAGCACCCGCCTACGCATCAGGGATTTTGATTTCCAGGCACCTGAGATTATACCGTTTAGATAATGCAAAAAGCCCATTGGCTGCAGTCCAATTAGGCTTGATTATTAACTAAAATTTTAGTTAAAAGAGGTAAAAAAATTTACTCGGGTTTTGGCTTCCATCCTACTACCACCATCTCATCCATATCTTTGGCATCAGATTCTAACCTATCTCTTTCGTCATTGAGGGACACCTTTTTCTTCTCAACTGATGTCGGTTGATCCCCAAGTACGAATGTCACCGGTAGGATCAGCCGGGTAGCTACCGCTTTTCCATCCACTTTGCCCGGTTGCCATTTGGGAGATTCGGAAACGACACGTATGGCCTCTTCGTCACATCCACCACCAATCCCCTTCTTGACCCTTGCCTCCGCTACCGCACCACTCTCATCGATCACGATCTCAACAAATACCCTACCTTCAACTCCATTTTTCCGAGCCTCTTCAGGATACTGTATGTTTTGTCCCGCATAAGCGTAAAAGCCTTCCATGTCTCCCTCGGGGACGGGCACTTCATCCACAAAGTCATAAACTTCGTTTGCATCTCCGGATCGACGATACTCCATCAGTTTTTTAAAATCCTCCGTTGCAGCCAGCACAACACCTAATTTGTTTCTTTCACTTACAAGTTGTGTAAACTGTACTGTCTTAGGATTAAAACCGAATTTTTCAAGATCAAGGTCATGTCTGTTGTCTGGTACATCCACCTCAACATAGATAAAATGGACATCGGGATACTTATCTTTCAATTGATCCATTTCACCTTGTATGTCAGCAGGTACCTCGAGCACCATTTGAGCGGAATCTGCCACCTCCATGAGGCCATCATTACACGCCAGTATCGACATGACCAGCACTAGGGACAGGCCTACCAGGCCCAGCCGTAGTTTGCTGGCTTTTCTTTTTTGTTCATTCATCATATTTATTCGTTTTAAAGTTTCAATTTTTGAAAAATAGTTGCCGACATAACTCATCCTATCGATGGTCATCCTGACCAGCAGCTCCTGATACGAAGACTTCCCAAATGCCTTTTCCATTTCCTCATCAGCAATGAATTCGTGATTTTCTGCCTGAGCCTTTTTGAAGTACCAGGCGCCCGGATTGTACCAAAACAGTATGGACACCAACTCCAGCAGAATTACGTCCAAGCTGTGAAGCTGATTGATATGCACCAACTCATGAGCAATCACCTGGGCACGATCATTTGTATCAAGGTCATTGTCTCTAATCACCAAAAAATTGAAGAATGAGAAGGTAGGCAGCTGCCCCTTTCCATCGATCAGGTGAAAACCGTCATGGGAAATGGCTTCTCCTTGTGCTACAATTCTCCTTATAGCCCAGAGCCTAAGAACCAGACGGAGCAGAAGAAAGCTCGAAACCAGCACATAACAACCCATTATCACCTGAAACCAATTCGTAGGTGACTCCTGCTCCTGGGTGAGTGTATCTCCTCCGATAACTAATTCAGGCAGCGTAATGGCCTCCACTGGGCTGTATTCTGATATACCCTGTGAAATGGCTGATACCTGAATACTAATAAGTGGAACTAAGATCATTCCGGTCACCACAAGTAAGACGAATGCCCTCCGCAGTACGAAATTCTTTTCTTTCGATAACCAGAAAAGGTAAACCAAAGCTCCAAATGCCAAAACCAGATTGGCCTCCAGTAGGTAGTTGAGTATATCAATCATCGTTTTTCATGTTTTTTCTGACCTTGGACAGCAGCTCATCCATTTGGGTCACATCCATGTTGTTTTCTTTAGCGAAAAAGGAAACCAGGTTTTGAAAGGAGCCTCCAAAGTATCCACCGATCAGGGTGTTGAGGTAAAATTTACTGTACTCGTCCTTTTTGATTTTTGGGTAATAGATGTGCGTTCTTCCTTTTGCTTCATAGCCTACAAATTCCTTTTCAACAAGGATCCTCACAATCGTGGAAACTGTATTGTAAGCCGGCTTAGGTGCGGGCAATTTTTCAATGATATCATGCACTACCCCCCGGTCAATATCCCAGAGTACCTTCATTACCTGCTCTTCTGCTTTGGTCAACTGCTTCATTAACTAAATATTTAGTTGAATAATATCAAAATAAAGCCGACCCTTAGATCGACACAACGAATATATAACTAAATATTTAGTTATACAATGTATAATCATTTTTAATTAACCAAACAGAAATGTTCCAAAACAGGTTTTTTGGAATAATATCACTAGTTTTAGCTATTGGATTGGTACTAGCAATAATTAGTACAATCTATGATCTAGATCATGTCAGTTGACGTGACATTGAAAGAAGAGCAATCTACCTTGCCGACGAAATGAGAAACCTAATTCGTAAACTTTATCCCCCCAAAGAATGGCGTGTACCCGTCATTATATTATTAGGTGCTATTGTTGGCCTGGGTCTATATATTGTCAACATTTCCAATGTGGTTTCTTACATGTCAGACGACCCCAAAGCCTGCATCAACTGCCATGTAATGACGGCAGAATACATCACATGGGATCATAGCTCACATCGAGAGGTTGCGACTTGTAATGATTGTCACGTACCCCATGACAATTTTTTCAATACCTATTACTTCAAAGCCAAAGACGGCCTCTACCATGCCTCCGTTTTTACTATGCGCATGGAGCCGCAGGCGATCGTCATGAAAGAAGCCAGTGCTGAGGTCGTGCAGAGCAACTGCGTCCGATGCCATGAAACTCAGGTCACAGATGCCAAGATGGCCTCCTGGGTGGACAGCCATAAAGAAAACCGAACCACAAGACAGTGCTGGGAATGCCACACGCATGTCCCTCACGGGAGAGTAAAAAGTTTGTCAGCCGTAGGATATCACCTCGATCCGTTACTGGAGGACGATAGTCAAAAAAAAATAGTACCTGATTGGCTGAAGGAAGCCACATTAAAATCAACTAAATAAGGAATCATGAGTGTCCAATTTCGAAACTGGTTATTATTTATTGCTACCGTAATTATTGTAGTACTTCTGAGTATGCTGGCCAACAGTATCATGAGCAGAAAGTCTGAAGCATCATTTGCTTATCAGCCTCAAACCGAACTCCGTGAAAACGAACCTAGAAATGCCAAGTGGGGTGAAAACTTCCCAAGGCAGTATCAGTCATTTTTGCGAACCGCAGATACCACCTTTAGAAGTGCTCACAATGGTTCAGGTCTTGTAGATGCTCTTGAAATGAATCCTGAGTTGGTGGTACTTTGGGCAGGCTACGGATTCTCAAAAGATTACAACCAACCTCGAGGACACTTCTATGCGGTAGAGGACATTCACAATACATTGAGAACAGGCGGCCCTACAGGCCCTGGTACAGGCCCAATGCCCAGCACTTGTTGGACATGTAAGAGCCCGGACGTTCCTCGCCTTATGAATGAGATAGGCATCAAAGAATATTATGACGGCAAATGGGCTGACAAAGGCGAGGAAATCGTCAATCCAATTGGCTGCGCCGACTGCCATGATTCCAAAACCATGAAGCTGTCTATCAGCAGACCTGCCTTGATCGAGGCATTCGAATCAATGGGTAAAGACATAAATCAGGCTACACATCAGGAGATGAGATCACTGGTTTGTGCCCAGTGTCACGTAGAGTACTACTTCAACAAAAACCTTCCTGGCAAGGAAGGCACTCCGTATCTCGTGTTCCCATGGAAAAACGGTACCTCTGTGGAAGATATGGAAGAATACTACGACAACATGGAGTTTAAAGACTGGACTCACAAAATTTCGAAAGCACCTATGTTGAAAGCACAGCACCCGGGTTGGGAGCTATTCCAAACGGGCGTACATGCCAAGCGTGGCGTTTCTTGTGCGGATTGTCACATGCCGTACAAGACAGAAGGTGGTCAGAAATTCACAGATCACCACATCCGCTCTCCCTTGGCCAACACGGCTAATTCTTGCCAGGTGTGCCACAGAGAAGAAAAAGAAGACCTGATGGCAGATGTACATGAGCGACAAGCCAAAATCAAAAGTAATCAGGCAGAACTGGAAGAACTACTTGTACGTGTCCACGTAGAAGCAGGAAAAGCCTGGGAGCTGGGAGCGACAGAGGCTCAAATGAAAGACATCCTCCAGGACATTCGTCATGCACAGTGGAGATGGGATTTTTCTGTGGCCTCTCATGGTGGTCAGTTCCACTCTCCGGTAGAAACTTCAAGAATCGTTTCTACGGCGATTCAGATTGCTCAGGAGGGTAGAATCAAACTCGCTCGATTGTTTGCTGATCTCGGCTACAATAAGCCCATTGATTATCCTGATATTTCAACTAAAGCCAAAGCTCAGGCTTTTGTAGGATTGGATATGAAAAAACTGGAAGCAGAGAAAAAAGTATTTAAGGAAAACATCGTTCCTCAGTGGCTAGAAGCTGCTGAAAAGAGAGAATCTGCCTGGAAATAATCCATATTTGTGGGAAGGAAAGTAGGGTATGCAGATTTTCAAGTTTCTTTTTTCCAGGCAATTGACTGTCGTCTTGCTGGCTGTGTTCGGCATCACGATGGCCTATGCGACATTCATCGAAAATGATTTTGGCACCAAGGCCGTAAGGGCCTTAATCTACGATTCATGGTGGTTTGAATCCATCATGGTAATCCTGTCGATCAACTTCATCGGTAACATCTGGAACTACAGGCTATGGCAAAAAGGCAAATGGCCTGTTTTGTTCTTTCATGTAGGGTTCATCATCACCATCCTCGGTGCGTTTATTACAAGGTATTTTGGTCAGGAAGGTATGATGCACATCCGTGAAAATGACCGCTCAAACAAAATCATAAGCGAAGAACGTTTCCTGACCGTGGAGGTAAAAAAAGGAAGCTATCAAACGTACCTACAAGAAGAAATAAGAGCCACTGCCATCACCCAACCAGATATCGATTTAACTTTTGGAGAAGGTGCTAAGACATTCACTTTGAAATCCAAAAGATTTGTACCGGATGCGGTACAAACTATGGTGCATGGGGAAAGTGACGAAATCGTACTCGAAGTAGTCATTAGCCATGAAGGCGAGCGAAAAGATTTGTTCTTAGTATCGGGTAAAACGCTGAAACTTCCTCACTCAAAACTCACCTTCAACAACCCCGAGCCTGGGGCCTTTAACATACTTCAATTCGGTGACAGCCTGGTTCTTTCTTCTCCTCATGATTTGGGTTACTTACGCATGGCAGACCAGCAGGCGGGACAAGTGCAGGCAGGCGATACTTCTGCACTTCTGATAAGGACGCTTTATAGAGCCGGTGATGTATCATTTGTTATCAGCCAGCGACATGATGGCATGAAGACCCAATACATCCCAGCTCAGGACGAAGACATGGCCAAGGCCGCTTCTGATTTATGGCTGGTGACACTGGCTGATAATGACGGCAATGTCAAAGAACTGGAAATGGCTGCTTTGGATGGGGTTTATTCAATGCCCAAGGAATTTGAGTTTAGCGGTTATGATGTTTCTGCCAATTATGGGCCACGACTCATCGAACTGCCTTTTTCATTATTCCTGAGAGATTTCCAACTGGAGCGATACCCTGGCTCGACCAGTCCTTCGTCCTATGCCAGCGAAATCACCGTCGAGGATGCGGATGGGTCTTTCCCCTATCGCATATTCATGAACAATGTATTGGATCATGGAGGCTATCGGTTCTTCCAGGCAAGCTATGATTTGGACGAGTTGGGCACTGTACTTTCTGTCAACCGGGATTTTTGGGGAACGCAAATCACTTATTTCGGCTATTTCATTCTTTTTGGTGGAATGATCTGGACGCTGTTTGGCAAGCAGTCCAGATTTCAGTTTGTGTTAAGAAAACTCAAAGGCATTAATGCAAAACAAGCCGCAGCGTTCATTGCGATATTGCTGATGGCAAATGTTTCAAAGGCTCAAAGCGACTCAACCATCGTTATTGATTCAGCGCATATCATTCCAAAGACTCATACCGAACTATTTGGTCGATTGCTGGTACAGGACATTGACGGTAGGATCAAGCCTATTAATACCCTGTCCTCCGAGTTTACCCGAAAGCTCTATCGAAGCACCCAACTTTCGAATCCTACAGTCACGGGAGAAAAACTCAACCCCGACCAGGTATTTCTGTCCCTTCAGATGGATCCTCAATACTGGAGCGAGATTCCCCTGATCAAAGTGGATAAAAAAGAGGGCAGTCTGATCCTGGAAAAAGTATGGAAAAAAGGAGCCGACAAAGTGTCCTTCATCAATCTCTTCGATGAAAATGGCAACTACCACCTGACCGAATGGGTCGAAGAGGCTAACCGAAAGAAACCTGCCGAGCGAAGCAGCTTTGACAAAGAAGTCCTCAAAGTAGACGAACGGTTCAACATCCTGTTCCAAGCCATGAATGGTTACTACCTCAAAATCTTCCCTAAAAAAGATGATCCAAACAATACCTGGTTTGACTACAACATAGCTGGTGGCGGATTCAATGCAGAAGATTCGACATTCGTTACGGGTATCCTACCCTTGTATTTCTCCAGTGTCAACGCTGCCATCAAATCCGGGGATTGGGCAGAAGCCGACCAAAGGCTCTCCTACATAAAGACCTACCAAAACATCATCGGCAAGGAAGTCATCCCCTCCACCAACCGACAAAAAGCCGAATTGCTCTACAACGAACTGAATATTTTCAATCGTCTCTTTGGATTTTATTGGTTGATAGGTCTTCTGATGCTGGTGATGGTCATCGTAAAAGTCTTCAACGAACACAAGGCAGTCAACCTGACTATTACTGTCTTATTTTGGATCACAGCTGTGCTGTTTGCTCTGCAAACTTTCAACATCATTCTCAGATGGTACGCAGGAGACTATCCTCCATGGAGCAACGGATACGAAATGATCATTTTGGTTTCGTGGTTTATTATGCTTTTTGGCCTGATCTTTCACCGATCCAGTGATTTTGTATTGCCGCTATCAAGTCTTTTTACAGGCACGTTGCTTTTCGTTTCGTTTCTTGATTGGCTCAATCCTGAGATCACGAACCTTGTGCCCGTGCTCAAGTCCTACTGGCTCAAAATCCATGTGGCAGTGATCGTTGGGAGCTATGCTCCGTTGGCACTGTCTGCATTGCTTGGGTTGATGGCTCTAGTCATTATGTTGTTTCCAAAACACACTAAGCTCCAAGCCAAAACACACGAGCTTACCTGCATCAATGAACTCTCCATGACTATCGGGATCGTAATGCTCACTATTGGTACCTTCCTCGGTGGCATCTGGGCCAATGAATCCTGGGGCCGGTACTGGGGCTGGGATCCTAAAGAAACCTGGGCATTGATTTCTGTTCTGGTGTACGCCATTGTGCTTCACCTTCGATTGATCCCAAGCCTCAGGAGTCAGTACATTTTTAATGTCGCCAGTTTGTTTGCCTTCTACTCCATCATTATGACCTCCTTTGGAGTAAATTATTATCTGTCAGGCTTGCATTCCTATGCCAAGGGGGATCCACTACCCATTCCTACTTTTGTTTATTGGCTGACGGGATCATTGATTTTCATTACGGTGTTGGCGTATTTTCAGAAGAGAAAATCGAGCCTTCCGGCGACAACATGAAAACTCTGGGCGTAGATTGTATCTACCACACAAAAAAAAAACAACCCTTATAAAATCCCTCTCATTGCCCCTGACCCTAAAGCCTGCCTGTCGGCTGACTGGGGAGTCAAGGGATTATTAAGATTCACACCCTTTAGGTGTGGGGCAATGAATCCTAATAATTTTTTCTACTAACACTATTTCGGCCTTTTATCTGGATCTTGTCTTGTATCGAAGAAAGTCAAAAGACTAATATGGTCTTTGTTGACTCTATAGAAAATCCGGGTTTGTTTAGAAATCTGGAATCCGTGAATTTGTTTGTCTGGTACTTCGAGTGTTCCAAGCTTAGGGAATCGTTGTAGTAGTTCCAGAAAGTTGAACACTTTGTTCCTGAATTTTTCTGAGGAATGCTGTCCAAATTCAGCTTCGATGTAGGATTCGATTTCCTGAAATCTTCTTTGAGACTTTTTCGTCCAAAGTATTTTCATTTATATCGATTCAATACTTCAGAATGAGGAATCAGATTATCAGGATCTTCAGATTCTTCATAGGCTTCCAGCACTTCTTGTTTTTGGGATTCAGTGAGACTGCTCCAAAGCTGCCCTTCCTTGGCATTGCCTTGCTCAGATAGGATTTCATGTAGGGATTCCAGAAGGTTTGAATTCTGGATACCATCAATGAGTTGATGCAGGCTCGCTTTTAATTCCACAGTGCTCATATATCAAAGGTACGAAGAATATGGAAAAACGGATTTCGGTCTTGTATATGATCTTAGCGGATGCTACGACCAGGTGGAGTTTTCCTTTGCACAAATCCGCCATGCATCTCATATCGAATGTTGACATCCGTATTTTTTAGCTATAAATAAAAAACTTTACTCGGTCCAGGTTACTAGTATATATCCTTCTTTACCTGTTGGCAGCTTTATTTTGACCCATTCTTTAGAATACTCTCCTAGTATATCTAAGGTCATTCCTCCTTCTAGTTTTTCGACAACTAGTGAATTCTTTTTGGGTAGTGCATAAGCCGAGATTACATGGCTGACATCACTTCTAGTTTTCAACTTTCCTACCATGTTCAATACAGCTTCAGATGGAACATATGGTTTGACTTGAATTCCTCTATTTCTAGTATATTTGATAACCTCTATCAATCGTTTTCTCGCATCTTCAAATATCCCTCGGCTGGGTTCAAGTGTACAGGTAAGCTGAAGTGCTTCAAGTGCTTTTTCAAAATCTCCTGTTGCTTCCCAAATGATTCCTGCGTTGTAAGTCACATCACTATCTAATTTACCTAATGCCTTATTGTAGATTGTCTCATATATCGATAAAGCCTCATATATATTGCCTCTTTTTATTTTGTTGTATGCGGCAATGCCTTGACGACCGAAATTGCCATGTTTTCTATCTTCGGGTTTCATTTTGTATGCATTAGGTGATGCCTTTCTCATTTCAACCATTTCTCTTTTAATTAAAACATATTTAGGCGTAACTATGTCTGCAAATTGATTGGCTATATCCTCAAATAGTATTTCAATAGATTGATTAAGAGTGTCAGATTCAAAAGAAGTTTGTTGACTAGATAGATCTCTGTCAAACAAAGTTTTTGAAGTGTTGGTGTCGATAATTTTAATATTCGCTCTGATGCTAATTGTTTGGCTTATGCTAGAGTTGCAAACATAAGAAAAGCTTCCTATCACAATTGCCCCCGCATTTAAGGCCTTGCCTGCATTGATTGCTGTTGTGATTGTAGGGTTTATTTTAATTCCACGTCGTTCTAATTCATCGTTAAGTTCCATTGAACACACCAACTCGAATACCTTAGTTGTAAATCCAGAGAAATAAAGCTTGTCAGGATCATCGAGTCCTCTATTTTCCTGTAACAATTGATCCACCAAGTAATCAGATATTCCTTTGGTCGAATCAAGGCGATATTTCCAATAACTCCATGCATTATTGGACTTGTCCTCAAATGGGAATATTATCAGTTTTTTTGCTTCAAGTTCTAATGCAGGGATTTCAATATATTGAGCATATAATGGCTCGGTTTTTTGAGATTGACCAAGCGATAAATTCACTGTTGAAAGAATCAGCGCCAACGACCTTAGAAATGCGAATATATGTTTTAAATCATAGTTCATTTTGCTCTATTATGAGTTACTCTTTTCTATAATCCAGAAAATAGCAAAAAGTCACAATTTATTCGAATGGCAGTTAATGGATGTCAACTTAATTGTAACGAGCCTTTTTTACTCGCTACTCATTTTTCAATTTATAGAAAATAGATCGTTCTAAAAATTACCTAAATATGGACACAAAAAAACCTCTCAATGCTAATCGAGAGGTTTCAATACTAGTTCTAATTTCTTTTGCTTAGAGCACGATCCCGATAAAGGACTTGAAAGCGATGCCCATCAATCCGGTCAGGATCATGGTGATACCTAATCCTTTCAATCCGTCAGGCACGTGAGAGTACTTCAGTTTCTCTCTGATCGCTGCCAAAGCGATGATCGCCAGGAACCATCCAAATCCTGAACCCGAACCGTAAGCAGTCGCTTCAATGATCGTATAGTCTCTCTGTACCATGAAGAGTGACGCTCCAAGGATCGCACAGTTTACCGCGATCAAAGGAAGGAAAATACCCAATGTACCGTACAGTGCCGGGGCGAATTTCTCTATGATCATCTCTACCAACTGTACCATCGCCGCGATAATCGCGATGAACATGATGAACGAAAGGAAAGACAAATCAATCGTCTCGAAGCTGGCACCCAGCCAGGTCAAAGCTCCTTCTTTCAAGACATACTCCTGTAGCAACCAGTTGATCGGCACGGTGATCGTCAATACGAAGATCACGGCCGCACCCAACCCAAGTCCGGTGGATACTTTCTTAGACACAGCCAGGAACGAACACATACCCAGAAAGTATGCGAAGACCATGTTGTCTATAAATGCGCTTTTTATGAAAATATTTACTGCGTCCATAATCTTAATGCTCTACGTATCCGTTTTTAGTTCGCTGTACCCAAATCAATATTCCCAGCACCATAAAGGCACCAATCGAATCCACCATCAAACCGTTGGTCTGGATGTCGATCACTCCGCCACTCACGTTGGCCAACCAGTCGTACACTTTGAAGTTCCATACAGACCCAGATCCCAAGAGCTCTCTGAAGAAAGCCACAACAAGAATGATCCATGCATATCCAAAACCACTTCCGAGTCCGTCAAGAACTGAATCGTATGCCTTGTTCGCCATTGCGAAGGCCTCCAATCGACCCATCACGATGCAGTTGGTGATGATCAGCCCAACGAAAGCTCCCAGTACCTTGTACATGTCGTACACATAGGCTTTCAGCACTTCGCTCACCAGCGTCACCAAAGTCGCGATCACGGCCAGCTGTACGATGATCCTTACCCGTGTAGGGATCAGATCCCTCATCAATGAGATGATCAGGTTTGAAAATACGATTACGAAGATTACCGCCACAGACATCACGAATGTCGGCTTCATCTGTACGGTCACAGCCAGTGCTGAACAAATCCCCAATACCTGGATGGTGATCGGGTTGTCATCGTTCAGAGGATCTGTGATAAATTTCTTTCTACGCTTGGATAATAGGGGTTCCGATGGCTCTTTGACGATCGGTTGCTCCAAAGTTTCTGTACTCATCTTTTATCTTTTATTCCCTATCGATTCTTAACTATTAACTTCTTCTTCGGCAATGGACTCATCCGTCACTGCCGTGGTGGCACTGCTTTCCTGCTTTACCTTGTTGATGAATGCTGAGTAGAAACCCAGGTAATCAATCAACATGGCATTCACGCCTTTTCCGGTAAGGGTCGCTCCTGACATACCATCAATATGGTGGTCATCCAATGGCTCTCCTTTTTCACCTTTGATCATGGATACTGATTGCAACGAACCATCTGCTCCAAATACCTTTTTGCCTACATACCTTGCTTTCACTTCAGCCTCCGTGATTCTGGCGCCCAGACCTGGTGTTTCTGACTTGTGGTCAAACGCCACACCTTTCACGGTATTCAAATCAGACTCAAGGGCTACGAACCCTGAAATCCAGTCCCACAGACCTGCACCAAACATAGGGAAAATGTAAGCCTCTACGCTTTTGCCATCCTCAGCCATGAACATAAACACGGGGTAAGGTCTTGAGTCAACATCCTTTTTGAACTTGTTGTGGTTCTTTTGGAAATCGATTTTTTCAGCTACCAGAGCATTTCCTTTAGCATCCTTCTCCAAAGTAGCACCATTGATATCCACCACAGTAGATTGTACCCTTTGGTCATAAAGGGCCAAAATCTCGTTGGCATCCTTGATGTTAGAGATGTCCATGACGGCACCCAAAATCTTCTTCTTCGTGTCTAGCTCTACCTGCTTGTCCTGCAAAGGCTTCAACGCTACCGAAGTACCTGACAACAACCCTCCCAATACGATGGTAAGGATCGCTGAAAATATGATGATGTATGTATTAGACTGTTGCACGTTTCAATCTTCTTTTCTTGTTGGCTGCTACCACGTAGTAATCGATCAGTGGTGCAAAAACATTCATTAACAATATCGCAAGCATGATCCCCTCAGGGTATGCAGGGTTGAACACCCGAATGATCACGGTCAATACCCCGATTAGGAAACCGTAGATCCATTTTCCTGTTTCTGTCTGAGTGGCAGTCACAGGGTCAGAAGCCATAAACACCGCTCCGAAAGCCAAACCACCTATCACCAGATGATAGTGAGCAGGAAGCAACATGTATTCATTAGCTCCAAATACATTGCAAAGAGAGCCCATCGCAAATGCTCCGGCAAAAACGCTGAAGATAATTTTCCAGCTACCTACACCGGTCATGATCAGGATCGCCGCACCGATCAGACACATCAAAGTAGATGTCTCACCGATACTTCCAGGCATGATGCCTATGAACATATTCATGAAACTATACATGCCATCGGCCCATCCGGCACCGAAGCTGTTCAATGAAGCTACCATGTTTTGTCCGGTTGCCAGAGACTCAGCACCAATCGCCAAAGGAGTTGCTCCTGAGAAGCCTTCCACAGCGTCTGCGCCACCAAAGTACGTCCAAACATCTCCAGAAATCTGTGATGGGTATGCGAAGTACAAAAATGCCCTTGCGGTCAAAGCGACGTTGAGAATGTTCATCCCGGTACCTCCAAAAACTTCTTTACCGATAATTACCGCGAATGCTGTAGCCAGTCCTACCTGCCACAAAGGAATCGAAGCAGGTACCACCAAAGGAATCAACATCCCTGTCACCAGGAATCCTTCGTTTACTTCTTCTCTACGAATGGTCGCAAAGGTAAATTCGATACCCAGACCCACCATGTAAGAAACAGCGATGATCGGCACGACTAAAATCGCTCCGGTCAATAGCTTGTCAGCCAATTCAGCGGTCTGACCAATACCTAAATAATGCTGATGTCCTGCATTCCAGATTCCGAAAAGCAAACAAGGGAGCATAGCGATGATGACGGTCATCATCATTCGCTTCATGTCGATGGCATCCCGGATTTGTACACCAGTGGCATTAGTCGTCTTGTCCGGCACTAAGAATAGCGTCCGGTGCGCTTCGTAGATATAATAGAATTTCTCCCACTTGCCGCCCTTCTCGAACATGGGATCAATCTTCTTGAAAATATTTTCTATAAAACTCATGTTTTAGCTAGTTCTCATTAAGTCCAAACCCTCTCTTAAAATCGACTGCACGTCGTGCTTTGATACGTCGATGAATTCACACAATGCCAAATCCTCTTCGATCACTTCGTAGATGCCCAGCCCTTCCATATCATCAAAGTCCTCAGCAAGGATTGCCTTGAGCAGATGAGTAGGAAGAACGTCCATCGGAGTGACTTTCTCAAAAGACCCGGTCTGAACGAATGCTCTTTGCTGGCCCTTCATGTTGGTGTCCAGCGTGTATTCTTTCTTCTTTCCGTTGAGGAATGAAAGAAGACCAAAAGCTCTGTGGAAGCTTAATTTTTTAGCACTTGGCAAGATCCAACCAAACACTTCGCTGTGCTCTCCCTCAGGGATTACCGTCAATTGATTGGAGTAGAATCCAAGATACCCGGTAGAGTTGATTTGACTTCCCGTCAAAACGTTTCCTGAGATGAATCGCACATGGCCTTCTTTCACAGTACCGTCTACCAATTTGTTGATGCAAGCTCCAGCCAATGTTCTGTAGTACTGTGGCTCCTTTACCTCTGAGCCTACAAGCGCCACCACTTTAGACGCATCGTATTTTCCTTCGAGGAAAAGCTTACCGATTTGTACAACCCCGACAGGGCTAACTGTCCAAACCACTTCGCCTTTATTCACGGCATCTATGTGGTGGATCTGAACGCCAACGTTACCCGCCGGGTGTGGCCCACTCACGTTGTTGACCTGGGCGACTGAGCTCTTGAAAAAGTCAGCTGAATCTTTGTTCACATTGATGTGAACCTTGCCTTCTGTCAACTTGGTCAGGATCTGCACACCCGCCTCAAAATACTTTTCTTCGCCTTGCAGCCCAAAGTTCATGTCCGGTGCCAGGGGATGGGTATCAAATGCGGAGATGAAAATGCTCTTAGGAGCGTCATTGGCATCAGCTACCACACCGTAAGGTCTCTGGATAATCTGAGGCCATACACCGCCTTTTTTCATCTGCTCGATAGCGGCTTCTTTCGAAACACTTCGCACATCATCGTGCTTGTCGAAGGACTCGTATGAAATCTCTTTGTCGGCCAGGATTCTTACTTCCAAAATGGCCCTTTTGGCTCCACGTACGATCTCAGCCACTTCACCGCTCACCGGCGAACAGTAGAATACATCCTCCACCTGCTTGTCGATCATGATTGGCGTGCCCGCCTTTACATTCTCTCCTTCTTTGACAAGGAGCTTGGCACGGCTCATTCCTACAAAATCGGGGGGCTTAATGGCGAACGTCTCAGGCTGCGGGAGCTCTCCTATTTTCTTTTCAGCTTTTCCTACCAGGTTGATATCGAAACCCTTCCTAAGCTTAATGTTTTGAGACATATGTCAATGCTAAATTGCTTGCTATAAAAAACGAGGCAAAAATAACAAAAATTCGTTCAAATGCGCCTTTGGGGGAAATAATCTAGGTAGTGAGGAATTGCAGACTTTCAAAGGAGGTATTTGTAGAGGAATTCTTATAATTGGTTTTGGATTTAAAAAAATGAAATTCACTCTATCGGTCATATTTATGCTGATTCTCAGCTATCAATTGGAAGCTCAGTCCTTGACATTTCAACAACTAATCTCTTTATATGAAAAAGGGGATGGACAAAGGATTGATGAATCCACCGCTGAGAAGTTTTTTTCATTCTCTTCGAAAAATGGCGGCTGGATTGAAACGGGTAAAATTGTCCTCCGCAATCCAAGTACAGTCGTTCTTTCCTATGAAATTAAAAACTGGGGTGCTTCCATTAGAGCCCAAAGCTTTAACCTACAGGGAAAGCCAATAAGTAATATTCTGTTTGAAAATTTCACTGGGGACTTGTCATTTTGGAATGAAAGAAACTGCCTACATGCAACTGACAGTCTTTTCATTTTTAGGAACACCGAACAAGATTGGGCCGATGAAGATGAAAGAAACCTTGGCTCAGGGTTTAAGAAGATTCAACTGGAGTGGGTCGCATTTAACGAGGGTTTCTTTGCCCCACCCGTTTATACACATGTGAACCCCAAAAGGAAATATTACATAGGTTCTTCAGATTTTTTAACACATGAGATTCTGGAGGACTACTCTAGTAAGGAACTTTCAATTATGAGAAATGAAATATTTGCCGGGCACGGATACATATTCAGAAGTGACAAATGGAAGGAGTACTTTTCCAAACAAGAATGGTACAAACCAAAATATGAAGATGTAACCCAATGGTTGTCCATGATTGAGAGGCACAATATTGAGTTATTGTTGAAACTAGAAAAATCCTAAATGGTCACTCTTGTTCACTATGATTTCATTTCACGATTACAGCATCAAATTGGTAAAAGAAATGCATTCTCAAAAGCTATAGGAACTGTCAGGATGAGGTACTCGAAGCCTCGCCGATAGAAGCCTGCAGACATTTCCAGAACCTCAATGTGACAGGTATTGTAAAACATCAGCTTTTGAGAGTACCAATTATTTCCTTTGGAAAACCTCCAAAAAATGCCCTAAAGACCGCTCCTTTTCCAGCACCTCATTGAGGCGATCATCTATCCTGCCTCTGCACTCTTTGGACATGTACCAGTTCATCGAGTAAGTCTGCTCGCCTGGCTCACCTTTATAGAGACTAACGGTATGCCAGTTTTTCAATGGGTCGGCATTGGAGCGGTTTTCGATATAGTACTTCAAGCGTTGGGTGTTGATCTCTGTCTGCTGGCCGTAAGAGGCCGATAGCACCAGTATTGGAGCAAACAAGTCATTTACAAAAGGATTGACTCGTTCGAAATTTCCGTCATCAGCTTTGCTGTTTCGGATGTGTAGGATGTTGAAAGAAACTTTGTGCACATATTCCGGGTTTTTTTCTTTTAAGAACTTCTCAAAAGCGAGCAAGGTCTCATGAACCACCCCAGCCCCGGAGTTATCAAAATACCCTCCGTCCACAAAGTATTCCTTTTTGATCCCTCCGGCCGGACTCATATAGGGAAACCGCGAACTCAAAACTGTAGCAGTACTCAAGCGAATGTCTTTTCCCAATTCATCCAACCTGTCAAGCACATCCAGCCTGCGGTTGAGTTGTTCGGGCTCGTATTGAATGTTGGATAGAAGCCCGGGATAGCTGTCCTGCATACGGGTAGTGGTAATGTAGAGAATAGGCATATTCACTGAGTCAGCATCAGTCAGCATAAACTCAGAAAACCTCCTGCGCATGGGTGGGTAGGCCTGGGCCATGGATTTTTCCAGTGCGGCACCCCTGTCATTGAGAAAATAGATGGGATTGAGCATCCGCGATATGGTAAAGGTGAGAAAATCCTTTTCCAGAAAGGCACTGCCCTCTTCTTTATAAGAAACTTCTTCCTGCTGGTTTACTTCCTTATCCAAAAGGGCATAGTACGTGACATTTCCCACACTGCCGCCTGACGCCCCTGATACGATAAAGAGGTTATCTGAGAAACCCTTGCCCATTTGATCCTGGATCACACCCAACACCTGCACCACCCAATAGCCCGAACGTGATGCACCTCCATCCGCCAGTGTACAGAAAATAGGAATTTCCTGAATGGAGGAATCGGATAGCCTTAATTCATTCTTCTGATACCAGTTTTCAAAATATTGATCCAGACTAATCCTCTTGTCAAAGGAAGTCTTGGCCGGCAGCGTGCTGATCTGATATTGATCCCGGAACATACCGATGATTATAACCAAAAATAGAATCACAAAATGGAAATTGAGGCGGTGCCTAACCGATAGCCAACTTACAAAGTTGAAGGTCACTACCAGCACACCGAAGGAAAGCATGAAATAGTTGAAAGGGCCCACCAGTCTGGAAAATGGCACCGAGAATATCGTGACCACATATACTACAGCCCCGACCGACAGGATAATCAGCATGACCGGGAAGAACAGGGGCCTCCTGCGAAAATTGTAGCGGTCTGCTAAAAAGATACGTTTGTTGATGTCGCGCCTCCTGGAATTGGCGAAAGCCAGCATGGCCATACCTGAAAACAGGAAAAGCACGAACATTCCGAGCAGCTGTTTCTTGAGCTCGTAGGATTGCAATGCTAAAGACATCAGCATCAAGAGCAATAAGGTAAAACCGTACGATATATAGGGGCGCTTTCGATAAATGTATTTTTTGGTCTGGAACAAGAAACGACCCAGAAGGATCAAGGCGAGATTGGCCCACACTGTGATGATTGCCGCATACCAAACAGGAATGTAGATGGCCGGACTATGAAGGATCGAGATCTCAACCACGACGAAACAGGCTAGGGCCAGATATCTGGGGATGTGCTCCAGTGACCAGATCGTATCGCTGTCTACGGATTTGATGTGATCCTTCTTTTTGATCGCTACGTGGCGCGAAGCGTACCAGGTAAGACACGCCCAGAAGGAAACCGCCAAAATTGGGAAGAGTCCGATGGTTTCTGACTCCACTATCGTGGTGACGATATCCCGACCCTGATCAAGGGTCGTCATGGCATAGTAGGCAAATACAGGAAAGAACAAGGCCGGAAAAAACAGCCAGGCTGAAAGCAGAGTAGCCCTAAGAACGGAAAATACTCTTTCCATGGGTCAGTTTATTTGAGTATTGTCTTCAAGAGAAAAGTTACGGCGAAATCAGAACAATAGGAAGTCATCAATACAGAACGTGTGATTTCGCTTTAGCTTTGCAAATGCTCGAAATTCTTTTTCAGGATGAATACCTGGTCGCCATCAACAAACCGCCAGGTCTAGCAGTACATCGCTCGCCCCTAATCGGCAATACGGACGAATTTGCATTACAAAAATTGAGAGATCAGATTGATCAAAAAGTCTATCCCTGCCACCGTTTGGATCGAAAAACTTCGGGGGTTCTGGTCTTTACTTTGGATCAGGAAACACTTGCCAAAGTCATGAGCCAGTTTGCCGATGGGACAGTAACCAAAAAATATCTGGCCATCGTGAGAGGCTATACTCCTGATGAAGAAACCATAGACTATGCCTTGAGAGACGATTCGGGAAAAGAAAAAGAGGCCGTCACGCATTACAAAACTTTGGAGAGGGTGGAGCTGGACGTGCCATTTGGCAAACATCAAACTTCGAGATATTCTCTGGTAGAAGCTCTACCCAAAACCGGGCGGATGCACCAGCTACGCAAGCACTTTGCGCATATCCTCCACCCCATCATTGGTGACCGACCTCATGGGTGCAACAAGCAGAACAAGTTGTTTCTGGAGAAGTGGGACATGAAGGAAATGATGCTGCATGCAAGGTCACTGGACTTTGAACATCCGGTAAGCAATGAAACCATCAAATTGGAGGCTGACTTTCATTCCGAATTTCAGCGGATGGGTACAATGATGGGCTTTGAATTGGTTTAGCTACCACCCCTTCTCCATTTTCACAGTAATGGATCCCGTGATAAAAAAATTGCTCGATGAGTAGTCGCTACCGTCAAAAAACAAGTCGTCAGGACTGGTGAAGTACCGCCCTTCTATTCTGTACATGACCATGGGATCAGGTTGATAGTCGAAGTTGAGGGATATTCCGGTGGTTTTAAAGCCATAAGACCCATTATCGGTAGCGGCGATCTCCGACGGATCATGAAAATACTCCACTCGAAATCCGGAAGCCCATTTTTCCGACCATTGTGAATGCAGAATGGCAACCGGTCCATACCAGGAGTCATAACCGGAACTTTCCTTGGCTTTCTGCTGCCAGCCTACATCAAACCCTGCGATCAAATCCAGCTTTTCCGTCAAAGAAAATGTCCCATAGAAATTATTGAAATATCGCATCCGACGGGTTGTGTCAGGGTCATCCGTCCCAATGAAAGTACTCCAGTTGAGCAGGGTCTCCTCGTTGGGCTGAAACTGGATTTGCGTGCCCGTAGAAACCAGACTGTTGCCCGGTACTCGCTGGATTCTCTGCCAACCATTGGTCGCCAGAAGCATGAAGAGCCACCGGTCTGAAGGGGTATAAGTGAGCTTTGCACCAGATAAAAAATAAGGCGAACTCTCGGCTACCAAAGACCGGGTCAAGGTAAAATTGTCAATGGACATGGCGCTGGCAAAACCCAGATTCGACGAGAACACTCCCGCATCCAGCCACAGTTTGCTTTCCTTGTCCAGTGCAATCCCGGCATAAGCTTCAAAGATATTTTTGAGCATGTCCTGCTCGGCAGCATAGTTGTCCTGAGCGTAGGTGCCGGCCTGCAATGCCACCACTCCATGGTACCTGGGGTTTTCGACTGCCATTCTGATCAATGCAAGGTTGATGTTGAATTCGTTGTGGCGGTTGTGATGAAATAAGAAGGGTTGCCGCACCTCGGTAGTGGGCCGTGAAAAATCATACGAATAAAATGCGTCGACAAAAGCCGAAAGGTTTACGTCTGTTTTGCCCTGTTCTTTCTGGGCATAGGCACTGATTATGGTCATCCAAAGCAGGAATACCAGTAGAATTTTGGGTGTGGTGCTCATGCTTAAATTTACTTAGAGGGGTTGAGATTTTCAACAAATGAAACGGTGCAAGATGCTGTCGTCCTGAAGCACTTGAAGGATCTGACAGCACGGTATGTCTGTGCTTCTTCTAAACCAACCGATAAATATCCTTAAGCTCACGGCCCAGTCCATCGATGTCCATGCCATAGCCCAGCACAAAGTGGTCAGGGATTTCCTTTCCTACAAAATCAATCGACAGATCATGACTGACAATCTCAGGCTTGAGTAGCAAAGAAGCTACCCGAAGGGAACGTGGCTTATGATGCGATAGGTCCGCTAAAATCTGAAGGAGGGTATTGCCGGTATCCACTATGTCCTCTACGACAAGCACGTGGCTGTTGCTCAGATCTATATCCACCTCCAGCTCCTGACGCACCACCCCTGTGGATTCCGTGCCTGCGTAGGACGAGTATTTTGTGAAGTGCACCTGGTATTTGGATTTAAGCCGGGGCGCCAGGTCAGACAGGAAGGGAAATGCACCATTGAGAACCCCGATGATTACCAGATCCTTACCCAGGTATTCTTCATCGATTTCATGTGCAATACGCGAAACGATTTCAATGATCTCGGCATTGTCAATGTACTTTTCGAATGTCTTGCCCGCGAGCTCCATGGTCTATAGCTTTTCCATGAGGTAGGTATACAAATTTAACATACTTTCGATATCTCTCTTGTATACTTTTTCATCAGGTGTATGTACATGATCCTCCGGTGCCCCTACAAAACACCAGTCAATTGGATAAGGTGATGATTGTATCTCACGCCCGTCACTGCCTCCGCTGCGCTCGACCTCCAGCTGATAGGGTATTCCGGACTCTTCTGCGAGCCCAATAATCTTGTCCACGTAGGACTTACGTGGCACGCTCATGTCTCTCATGGAGATGGCTACCCCCTCCCCGTGCTTCACTCCTTCGGTGACCCACGTGATGTCAGAGATGAGCGCTTGCTTGATTTTCCACTTTTCGTAAATATACTTGACCAAAAAAGGCACTGTACCTCCGCCATGCTCCTCTCCGCAAGAAAATACCAAAACGCCATTCGTAAGGGTTTCGGCCAATTTGAGGCAGTTGAAAATCCCCAGGCGATTGTCCAGGTAGCAGGATTGAATATAATTTTTTGTCGATCTGAAATCCGATTTAAACATCAGCTCCGTACCCGTCTGAATGCCCCTTCCAAAATCGTAAAACAGGCTCCCGTTCCCATCGGTCTTAAGTGCACATTCGATCGGGCCCATGTCGTCTGTCCCAACTAGTCGGTAACCTTCCTCCGCATCAGGACTGCCGATTGGCACCAGTTGATTTTCATACCGTACGGTAAAACCCACCGTGTCAAGATGCGCAAATACTGCTGTTCGGGGTTTGCCAAAGCAGAGCATCAGGCAGTCCTGAAATTCAGGTCCCTGGATAATCTCAGGTTGAGTCTTCCATGAGCCTTGGTGCTTTTTCACATAGTCGAGAACAAATTCCTTCATGGCCACCTCATTGCCAGAGGGTGAAAAAACCTCGCACATGTCCTGTATCAACTGTAGATCTGCTGCTTTCATTTTCTTGTGAAATAAGGTCACAAAACTCTCTCATTTTCGTCTAAATGTCATACCGAAAATTACTTTTGCCCTCGAATCAACAAACGATATGTCCGAACTGATCTGGCAATATTTTCTTGTATACATCTTCAGTACTCTAAAGGTCGTCTTCGGCATGGTGCTGGGCGTCACCTACGAGTTTGGTATCTTAATAACCGCCTCCCTAACCATCCTCGGCATGATGACCAGCGTGTATGTCGTTACATTTTTTGGAAAAGGCATACGGGCTCTTGCGCTGAGAATCAGAGGAACCAAAAAAAGAAAGGTATTCACCAAAAAGAACCGACGCAACGTCCGTATCTGGCAGAAGTACGGTATTCCCGGTATAGCCATTCTCACGCCTGTGTTACTGATGCCAATTGGAGGGGCCGTCTTGGCCAATGCCTTTGGGGGTACGAGAAAAGAAATTTTTAAATGGATGTGGATCAGCTGTATTGGCTGGACCTACCCCTTGACCTGGCTCACTCAGACTTTAATTGACGTAATCCCTTTGTTTCAGACCGTACAGGAACAACTAAAAAGTTGGATTACCTTATAACCCATACTTTAATAATTTGGTCTAATGTCGGGTGTCTTGTATCTTGTTTTACGTTTGAAATATTTTTGACCACCAATGGATAAACCCGACAAAAAACTCTTCCTCCTCGATGCCTTTGCCCTGATCTTCCGTGCCCATTTTGCCTTTAGCAAAAACCCCAGGGTCAACTCCAAAGGACAAAATACCGGGGCAATTTTTGGCTTTGTCAATTCACTGCTGGAGATCCTGAAAAAAGAGAAACCCACACATATAGGTGTGGCCTTTGATACAGGGGCACCCACCTTTCGGCATGAGCAGTTTTCAGACTACAAAGCCAACCGAGACGAGACACCCGAGGACATCCGGTTTGCCACACCAATTATTAAAGACATTCTAAAAGCCATGAACATCCCTGTGCTTGTTTTGGACGGTTACGAGGCAGACGACATCATCGGCACCTTTGCCAAGCAAGCCGCTCGAAAGGACTTTGAGGTCTTTATGATGACTCCCGACAAAGACTATGCGCAACTCGTCGAGGAGCACATCTATCTGTATAAACCTGCTTACATGGGTAATGGAGTAGATATTCTGGGGATACCGGAGGTGCTGGAAAAGTTTGATATTGAAAGGGTAGACCAGGTTCGCGATATTCTGGGTCTGGAAGGGGATGCAGTGGACAACATTCCCGGGATACCCGGTGTAGGAAAGAAGACCGCCATCAAATTTTTGAAAGAATACGGCAGCATAGAAGGGCTGCTGGAAAATACCGCCGACCTAAAAGGTAAAATGAAAGAAAAGGTGGAGGAGTTTGGCCACCAAGGTATCATGTCCAAGGAGCTTGCCACCATCAAGATCGACGTACCGCTGGAGTTTGATGAGGAGGCACTGGTTCTGTCTGAAATGAACGAAACGGAGGTAAAGAAAATCTTCGAAGAGATGGAGTTTCGCACTACCCTCAAAAGACTTTTCGGAGAATCCGCTGCCCAGGAGTCTGAAGCCAAAATGCCCGCCAAAAAAGCGGCTCCATCTCCACAGTTGGGTCTCTTTAGCGTAGAGGAATCGGTTGTTGAAAAGCCGATAGAAGAAAAAGGTTCCTTCGCTACCAAGGCAAAAGATTACTACAAAGTAGACACGCCCGAGCTAAGAAAATCTCTGGTTCATTACCTCTCGATTCAAAAGGAATACTGTTTTGATACGGAAACGACCAGTGTAAACCCGGAAGAGGCTGAACTTGTCGGGATTGCCTTCTCTTACCAGCCCGATGAGGCCTACTACGTGCCCATACCGGCTGAACAAAAAGAAGCTCAGCAAATTGTCGAAGAATTTCGAACTTTATTGGAGAATGACCAGATCATCAAAATCGGTCAGAACCTCAAGTACGACATCCAGGTGATGAAAAATTACGGGGTGGAGGTGAAAGGCAGAATGTTTGACACCATGCTGGCCCACTACCTGATCGACCCGGACACGCGCCACAAGATGGATGCGATATCCGAAACATATTTGAATTATACCCCCATCCCAATTGAAGATCTGATCGGCAAGGGCAAGTCACAGAAATCTATGCGCGATATTGAGGTAGATCGTGTAGTAGAATACGCCGGAGAAGATGCAGATATTACCCTTCAACTCAAGCATAAATTGGCCGAAGAAGTTGAAGAGAAAAACCTTGAAAAACTCCTGCATGAGGTAGAGGAGCCTCTGAGCATTGTACTGGCCGACGTGGAATACGCCGGGGTGAAAATCGATACCGAGGTGCTCGGGGTAATGTCAAAGGACTTGAATGAACTGAGCGTGGCGGCCCAGGATAAGATTTACGAATTGGCTGGTCAGGAATTCAACATCAATTCGCCCAAGCAAATGGGAGAGGTCCTGTTTGACAAGATGAAGCTGATCGACAAGCCCAAGAAAACCAAAACCGGCCAATATGCAACGGGTGAAGAAATTCTCTCCAAGTTGGCCAATGAGCATGAGATCGCCTCTAAAATCCTGGAGTTTAGAGAGTACCAAAAACTCAAGTCCACCTATGTAGATGCGCTCCCTGCCCTGATCAGTAGTAAGGATGGCTTGATCCATACCGACTACCGACAGGCGGTGGCTGCTACGGGTCGATTGAGCTCCAACAACCCCAACCTGCAGAACATTCCGATCCGTACCGAAAAAGGGAAGGAAATCAGGAAAGCGTTCATACCAAGAAGCTCAGATTACAAGATACTCGCGGCAGATTATTCACAGATTGAGCTTCGGATCATCGCGGCTTTCGCCAATGACGAAAGCATGATTTCTGCATTTAAAGAGGGGCAGGACATCCATGCGACGACTGCCTCCAAGGTCTTCAAAGTGCCGATGGAAGAGATGAATTCTGACATTCGGCGTAAGGCGAAAGGGGTGAATTTTGGATTGATCTATGGCATTTCAGCGTTTGGCTTGTCACAGAATATAAATATATCTCGAACAGAAGCAGCGGAAATCATTGATGCTTATTTCACCGAGTTTCCAGGAATCAAAAAATACATGGATGACCAAATTAATTTTGCACGTGAGCATGGATATGTAGAAACGATTCTAGGCCGCAGGAGATACCTCCGTGACATCAATTCTAAGAACCAGACAGTTCGTGGATTCGCTGAACGAAATGCCATCAACGCTCCGATCCAGGGAAGCGCTGCCGACATGATCAAAGTAGCCATGATCAATATTCATGATTGGATGAAGAAGGAAAAACTCAAGTCCAAGATGATCATGCAGGTGCATGATGAATTGGTCTTCGATGCGCACAAAGATGAGATCGAAAAGCTTCAGATCCATGTGATTAAATTGATGAAGGAAGCAATTGCGCTGAACGTCCCAATGGATGTGGAAGTAGGGATAGGCGAAAATTGGCTAGAGGCGCACTAAACTCAAATTTCAGTTTGCCTGGAAGTCGAGTGATTGGATGAGGCCAGTTAATGTATTGAGTTTCAAATCGTTTTCATTGACGTATTTTTGAAATCTATAATGTTTTGTTCCAAAAAATTTCTCAAATCTTCCCTCCAGTATTCTGTATTTTTTCTTCTCCAATTCAGTCACGCTTTTTTTGTAGCTATTTTCATTATGCTTTTTAGCATTAGCGGAAGACTCACTCATACCCTGATTGTTCATCAATAAATCCAAACTTGAAGTACTTTCATTGGATATCTTTCGAACCAAGACAGCCAAAATATTTTTTTTCTTATCAGACAAATAAATTGTCCTGAAAACAGTTTCTTTAGAGTGTTTTAACCCTAATGGTTTTCCATTTAATGAAGCATGGTTTCCAGAAGAGGAATATTCAATGACGTGCCTCCTTAATATCATGTAGTCACCTTTCTGATGTATTATTTCGAAGAAGAACCGGCCTTCTTGCTTCAATCGATGATCTTCATAATCTGAAGCAAAATAGTATGTAGTGCTTATGGAGTCTTCAGTTAGAAATGCACCAATATCATTCGCGCCAAAATGTTTGGTAGTATTACCAATCCTGACATCCAGTCTATCCGTTACAAAGTTGTAGTTCAAATCAGCTTGTACCTGTTTACCGGTTTGTGAATAGACGATTCCTTTTTTCCAAATCTTACTTTCAGTGTTGTAGTTGTTAAACTGAGCAACTGAATTATAATA
Source organism: Reichenbachiella sp. (assembly GCA_965222305.1). GTDB lineage: Bacteria > Bacteroidota > Bacteroidia > Cytophagales > Cyclobacteriaceae > Reichenbachiella. The sequence continues at coordinate 3,909,074 of OZ244943.1, read as the reverse complement.
AATTAAACAAAGTAATGAGAGCAGAATGAACGACTTCACGAGGATAGTTAGGTGTAAATTAATGATGGCAATATACTAAAAAACCCCCATCGATTGTGATGAAGGTTTTTGTCAGGTTATAGGTAAGGTTCAGAGGTCAACTTATTTTCCTTTGCTATTTCCAAGCAATTGCTTGGCCATGGCCGCTCCGATCAAAGACTCAAGAGGTGTTCCTCCTTTGGTACCATTGTCTGTGATCATTGTATTCGGAAATTTGATGTGCGAGATCTGTTCAGCCACACCGACAGCAGTTTTATATTCCCACTCTGCACGTTCCTGAGGTGTCAAACCAGCAGAAACCAACCGTGCATTTTCGTAGGCCTTAGCATCTGCCGAAACTTTCCTTTGCTGAGACTTAAGCCTTTCGGTTTCCAGTGCTATAGCTGCCAACTCTTTGTTGGTTTTTTCCTGCTTCAGCTTGGTTTCAATGGCGATCAACTGCTTCACCTGTTCTTTCTCCTGGGCTACTCTTTCGGCTGCCTTGTCACGCTCACCTTCCGCAAGTATTCTCTGCTGAGAAGACTTAGCAGTCTCGATTTTCTGTTGCTCCAGTTGCCGCTTTGCGGACTCATCACGTTGGGCTTCCAATCGCTTCTTAAAGGTGCTTTCCAAAACCACATCGTCTACAATTACCTGCGAAACAATAATGTTGTTCTCAGTGATTTCATGCGAAATCCTTTTTGGAATTCCGTTAGCCATGATCTTATTGACTGTATAAGAAGTCTGGATTTCCTTAATGGATCGTTCGCCTGTTGGTTTTTGGATCTCCGCATAAATGGTATCCTTGTTTTCCAACTTCTCTACAGCGTAGGCTCCATCTTTCAGTTGTTCATCCAAAGTTTGACGGAAACTCTGCGCCTCACCAGAGATATAGTCTTGCGCTGCAAACATGTATCCCGTGTTGTTCGTCTGCTCCCGAACGGTTGGAATCAAAGTATTATTTACCAGATTCGACATGCTCCGGAATTTTATGGCCAGCGCCTCAAAACTCTCCTCATCCAGCGGTAGCTGAAATCGGCATGAAATATAAACCGTGGCAGTAACCTGATCGATGAAACGAATGGGAATAGGCGTCATCACACCTTCCACACCCGTGCGACTTCCCCTCTCGTCAACCACTTTCACATCAATGAACTTTTGCCAGGGTGTGATCTTAGCAAATCCCCTGAACTTAATACCCTGAGTTGTTACCACACTTGTGTTGCCGGTTGGATAAACCAAAAAGTATTGTTCTGTTGCGTCTGCCCAAAAAAACAGATAAGGCATCAGTGCAATCAGTAATCCAAAAATGGCTAATCCGCGGGCCACACCACGGCTAAACATCAGTAACACCGGAGGAGCTTTCCTTGAAATTCGGACATCTCCTTCGTACACATTTTCTTCAGACAGTTGTGGTCGTAGATAGTAGAAAATGACACCTATTACAACCAGAATTATTCCTATTATTACCATAAATTATAAGTTTTAGTGATACTTATTTAAACGTAAAATGGCGATAGATTTCAGGGAAATTCGATGATTGGAGTGCGTATGGGCCTAATTTGGGTCTAGGATGATGTTTGGCGAGATTTCATTCGATGAATGATCAAAAAACAAAATTATATTTTGTATAAATATTTAATACCAACTATAATGTACATATATTTTTGATATGTAAAATATTATGAAACAAATTGGAATATTATACGTAATTATATTCTTGACAGCTATGAGCCTATCCTCCTGTCTCGAAAAAAATACAAGTCAAAAAGATTTCACAAGGCCCAATATTGTTTGGTTGGTATTGGAAGACCAATCTCCGGACTTCTTTTCGTTTTATGGAGACTCCACCATTTCTCTTCCAAATATTGAATCTCTCGCGAATGAAGGACTAATTTTCGATCGGGCTTATGCTCCTGTTCCCGTGTGTGCTCCTGCGAGAAGTTCGATCATTACGGGTATGTACCCGACGACCCTCGGCACTCACAATATGAGGACGTTCAATGCTTATAAAAAAGAAAACGAGCCCAGTATTGATGTGCCGAGTTATTCACCGATTGTGCCGGATGGCGTGAGGCCATTTACAGATTATTTGCGAATGGAGGGTTACTACTGTAGCAATGCTGCCAAAGAAGATTATAATTTCAAAATCCCAGAATCAGCCTGGGACGAAAGCTCCAAAGATGCCCACTGGCGAAAGCGAAAAGAACTGCAGCCTTTTTTCTCAGTTTTCAATTTTAATGTTTGTCACGAGTCTGGTATCTGGTTGCAGGGAGAAAATGGGTTATTTGTTTCTCCCGATTCGGTTCCTGTTCCTCCTTACTTTCCTGACGACTCTATTATCAAAAAGGACCTGGCAGTGAATTACAGTAATCTGAAAAGAGCAGATGATAAAATTGGAGTAATTCTTCAACAGCTCAAGGAAGAGGGACTTTTAGATAACACAATTATCATTTTCTACGGAGACCATGGCGGACCATTTCCCAGGCACAAACGCGCCCTGTATGAATCGGGCACCAAAGTGCCTATGATCGTTAGATTTCCGGAGTCCTGGAATACGACGGGAAGAGACAATCGCTTTTTTTCATTTATTGATCTGGCACCAACCATGCTTTCGCTTGCCGGAATTAAGCCTGCAAGCATCATGCAAGGAAAGGCATTATTCGGAATGCACGCAGATGAATCAGATCGAGAATTTTTGTTTACCACATCTGACCGGTTTGATGAGGTGTATGACAGAATACGAGCCGTGAGAGGGTCGCGGTTCAAATACATAAAAAATTTCAGAACCGATCTCCCTTATGCATTGCCAGTTGCGTATCGTGAGCAAATGCCCATGATGCGAAGGCTGAGGGAGCTAAAGGATAAAGGCGAATTAAACGACGAGCAGATGCTTTGGATGGCTGAATCCAAACCAACAGAGGAGTTGTACGATTTAGAAAATGATCCTTTTGAATTGAATAACCTGGTAGCAAACTCCCATTATATCGACACACTGAAAAAATACCGAAACGTTATCGAAAACTGGATGCTGGACACAAAGGATTTGGGAGCGACTGATGAACGTAATTTGATCAACCGATGGCTGTCTCAAGGAACCCAACCCAAACTTTCAGAAGTGATTATTTCTACTGAGAGCAACAGTTATATCCTGTCCCACGATAGAGCAGATGTCACTATCTTATGGAGAGAAATGGGTCAAAAGGAATGGAAGATTTATCAAAAGCCTTTAAGCCTTCAAAAGAACATTCAAACCAAGGCTGTTCGAATTGGATATGAGGACAGTGAAATGGTAAATTCTTAATTTCTATTGTTTACTTTTATACTGATCTAACAAATTATCCCATGCAAAAAATATTAGTTCCAATTGATTTTTCAAAAGAGTCACTATATGCCTTGGAAGCGGCTCACTCTTTTGCGCGTAACGCAGCATCCGAAATTCTAATTCTTCATGTAATTGAAGACCCCATCATTGACACAAGTAAGATTACGGGAGAAATGCATTACGACCCTATGGAAAACGTTTTTATGGCTAAGTATTTTGAAAAAACCAAGGAACGTTTTGAGTCCATGGTCAATGATGAAAAGTACTCGGACATCAAAATTGATTACAAAATAGATATTGGGAATGCCTATTCATCAATCGCCCAACATATTGCCGATCATGATGCCAGCCTGATCATAATGGGAAGCAACGGCGCAAGTGGTCTTAAAGAAATTTTGGTTGGTTCTGTTGCCGATAAGGTCACGCGACATGCGAAGTGCCCGGTAATAGTCGTGAAAGGAGAAGCTCAATTTTCCTATCTAAATGACATTTTGTTTGCAACCGGACTTCAAGAAGATCAAGACTGGGTGCTGGAGCAATTGAAGACATACCAAACTTTTTTTGGTGCTGAACTTCATATGTTCAATGCTGTGACTTCCGACAAAACCCGATTTAGTGATGTCCAACAGAAAATGGAGGCTTTGGCTGAGCGTCACTTGATTGAAAATGTGCACTTCGTCGTAGATCGCAGCGATGACATTGCAGAGGCAGTAATGGAATACGCTGACGAAAAGAATATCGGTTTGATCGCATTTGGAACCCATGACCGCCACAATTTGATGCATTTGCTTCAAAGCAAAATGTCAAGAGACTTGACCCATGAATCAAATCGGCCAATTTGGACGGTTGCCATTAGAAATTAATCCTGTTTGGTATCCTTAAACCTCCAGCGTTTCCATATTTTTAATTGATAGGCGTGATCTGATATTGTGAGGTCTTCTTCAGGTCCAAAGCGTGACCTTTGCCAATTCATTACTGCAGATATGCGCCAATCACGAGAAAAACTATGCCCAATGCCAAACCCGAACCTTGTTCGGTTTCTGAAGAACTCTTCAATCTCGTCTCTCAGTGGAAAAAAGAGCTCTCCATAGCCTTCTACAAACCAGAATTTCGTGGGTTGCTGGATAGCAAACCGATACATTCCTGAAAGCTTATAGCGGGCTCTCAGGTCAAACGTTGTAGAGCCACCGTTCGTGATTTTGCTAAAGCGTTCTTCAAACCGAACTCTATTTCTGAACCTCAGGTTTCCAAAGTTCGGCCAGTTAACACGTATTCCTTGCCATGGGGTCAATTCTACGCGATCAAAATCTGCATCGAACTGAACCCAAAAAACCCCAACTCCTCCATTGATCTGCCAGAGCTTATTTGGGCGATATTGAATCGAGGGCCTCGCATACAGCCGAAACCACGTGCGATCGCCTATGGTGGTCCGATAACCCAGATCACCATAATATCGAAACTTTTCTGAAATCATGAAATGCGGATAGAAGTCCACCCAGATTTGTCGGTCCACCACTGTGGAATCGGCTTGAGTTGCAGGTTGAGCGGATTGTCCATGAGCTTTTTCGGTTACCATCAGCACCGATAGAAATAGAAAGTAATGAAGAAGATTTTTTTCTTTCACAACAAGATGGACTAGGACCACTTTTTTAAAGCTAATGTTATTTGTCGGTTTTGGCTTCGATAAAATTTTAATAAACCGTTACATTCCATATCTTTAGGACTAGTTAACAACCCTTAGCAATGAACAAACTTATTTTATCCGCCTGTATCGTGGCCATGGTGGCCGCCTGTTCAGGGCCCCAAACACAATCAACAGAATCTTCATCGTCTAATTCAGAATCCGCAACTTATGCGGAGGGCTATCCTACGAATGTATACTTCGGCGATACCCATTTGCATACTGAGCTATCCATGGATGCCGGAGCATTCGGAAACAGATTAGGTCTCGATGAGGCATATCGCTTTGCCAAAGGGGAAGAAGTCACTTCTTCTACGGGTCTGTCTGCCAAATTATCCCGACCCCTTGATTTCATTGTTGTGGCCGACCATTCCGATGGAATGGGGTTGTTTCAGGCCATGAAAAATGGTGACGAGTGGATTATGAAATATGCACAAGGAAAGAGATGGAATGAATTGATCAATAATGGTGAAGGAGCTGTTGCTGCTCTTGAATTGATTAAAGGATTTTCACAAGGTGAATTGGAATTTGATCCGAACAATCCGGAACTGCAGGGCTCTGTTTGGAACAGCATCATGGATGCTGCAGAAAAATACAATGAACCTGGAAAATTTACGGCTTTCATCGGTTACGAGTGGACTTCTCTGATCAAGGGAGCCAATCTTCACCGTGTATTGATCTACCGAGATGGCAAAGACAAAGCAAGTGTGAAATTATCTGCCAATACATCAGCCGGTGCTCAGCCAGATCCCGAAACGCTATGGGCCTACATGGCGGACTATGAAGAGCGTAGCGGAGGACAGATATTAGCCATTCCCCACAATGGGAATCTAAGTAACGGCATTATGTTTGACATTGAGAAGGTGAATGGAGAGCCATTTGACGAAGCCTATGTCAAAGAAAGAATCCGATGGGAACCATTGTATGAGGTGACCCAAATCAAAGGAGACGGTGAGGCACACCCTTTCCTTTCTCCTAACGACGAATTTGCAGATTTTGAAAATTGGGCTTTCGGAAACCTGGATTTGAGTGAGGCTAAAACCAACGAGATGCTGGAGGGAGAATATGGGCGTTCTGCATTGAAGCTTGGCTTGAAATTAAAAAATGAATTGGGCACCAACCCTTACAAATTTGGATTGATTGGAAGTACCGATTCTCATACCTCTTTAGCCACTGCAGATGACAACAACTTCTATGGTAAGGCGGTCAATGTAGAAGGAGGAAAGGATCGATGGGAGCATCCATTTGTTGTTTCGTCCAAAGTGGATGGTCTTCAAATCCTGACCTGGCAGACCGTAGCTTCTGGGTATGCGGCTGTCTGGGCTCAGGAAAATACACGTGAATCCATTTTTGATGCGATGATGCGAAAAGAGACTTATGCAACCACAGGCCCTAGAATGAAAGTCCGCTTCTTTGGAGGATATGACTTTTCTGATTCAGATTTGGAAGGCGATTGGGTAAAAGCCGGATACGAAAAAGGAGTGCCGATGGGAGGTGATCTATCGAAAAGTGACAAAGCGCCTTCGTTCATCGTGCAGTCGAGCATGGATCCTGAGGGAGGTAGCCTCGACAGAATTCAGGTGGTCAAAGGCTGGGCCAATGCTGATGGTACTTTAGGTGAAAAAGTGTATGATGTTGACTGGGCTGGCGATCGAACCATGGATGAAAATGGAAAAGTACCTGCCGTTGGCAATTCGGTGAATCTGGAAGACGCAACTTGGGACAACAGCATTGGAGCCGTAGAACTGAAAACAGTATGGACGGATCCCGATTTCGATCCGGAGCTTGAAGCGTTTTACTATGTCCGTACAATAGAAATTCCAACCCCAAGATGGACACTATATGACAAGGTTCGATTAGGTGCGGAGTTGAGCGATGAAGTTCCTTTGACCGCTCAGCAAAGAGCCTATAGTTCACCAATCTGGTATTCACCGAAATAATTTGTAACAAATGCTCCTGAAAATGATCAACTGGAAAATATTGATAACCGCAATAATAATTGCGGTTTTTTCTTCTTCAAGACTTTGTGCTCAAGACAAACCGAACATCATTCTAGTTTTCCTGGACAATTTTGGATGGGGGGAACCGGGCTTCAATGGAGGAGGTGTCACCCGAGGTACGCCTACTCCGAGAATGGACAAGTTGGCCTCCGAGGGTCTTCGATTGACCAACTTCAATGTAGAAGTTCAGTGTACACCCTCTCGATCTACGTTGATGACCGGTCGCTATGCCATCCGAAGCGGGAACGCAAAAGTCCCAGTTGGAAAAGGTGTCTATGGTTTGGTTCAATGGGAACATACTATGGCAGAGATGCTATCAGATGCGGGATATTCAACCGCTATGTTCGGGAAATGGCATTTAGGCAGAACTGATGGTCGCTTTCCAACAGATCAGGGATTCGATGAATGGTATGGTGTGCCTAACTCTACAGACGAATCAGCTTACTTTGGCTTAGACGGGTTCGAGGCTAGTGGAGTTGAAGAAACATATGTCTTGGAATCAACCAAAGGAAAAAAGCCTAAGCAGGTAAGACCCTATCGATTGGATTACCGTCCTTTGATCGATCGGGATTTGACCGACAGGGCTCTTGATTTTATGGAACGAAAGGCGAAATCAAAGGATCCTTTTTTCATCTATTTACCCTATACAGCAACTCATTTTCCTGCCATGCCTCATCCAGACTTTGAGGGTAAAACTGGGAACGGTTCCTGGGCGGATATGCTCACACAAATTGATAGCTATACTGGAGAATTACTGGATAAATTGGACGATTTAGGAATAGCAGAAAATACAATATTCATTTTTACAGCCGACAATGGCCCTGAGGCTCTGGATTTTGGAGGTACAAGCATGACTGTGGAAACAGCGTCTCATGGTTCTCCGGGGCCCTGGCGAGGCTCCTTGTTTACCGGCTATGAAGGTGCATTGAGAGTTCCCTTTGCTGTTAGGTGGCCTTCAAAAATTCCTAAGGGGCAAACCAGCGATGAGATAGTTCATGCCATGGATTTGTATCCCACCCTTGCCAAGTTGGCGGGTGCAAAAGTGCCTGATGATCGGCCCATAGACGGAAAAGACATGTCTGATTTTTTTCTAGGCAAGTCCGACCAATCAGGACGCGAAGGGTTTGTCGTGTACATGGGAGATCAGGTCTTTGGGATCAAATGGAGAAACTGGAAGTTGCACTTCAAGGAACAAAACACATGGGACAGTGAACTTCGGACCTACACTATGCCTCGCTTATATAACCTTTATACCGACCCACAAGAAAAAGACAATGTGCTCTTTCCACATACCTGGGTGCCGAAGGTGGCTCTTGAGGTTCTTACCGAACATGTGATTTCCTTAAAACAAAATCCTCCTATTCCTATGGGAGCACCTGACCCTTACAAACCGTAGAACTAATCAAAGCAACGATGAAAAAACTTACCATATTATCCATTTTCTCGCTTCTGGTGTTCGCCTGTGAGCAAAAGACAGAAGAGACAAAATCAGAAGAAGGTACCTATTCACCTTATGTGGGTGATTACACGCCTACCCCACTTCCAGAAGGTTATGATAGGCCACTTTGGGGAGATACTCATTTGCACACTTCTTATTCCACCGATGCAGGAATGATTGGCAATACTTTAGGCCCGGATGATGCCTATCGATTGGCTCGTGGAGAAGAGGTAGTTGCCTCACATGGTCAACCGATTCGATTGATTCGTCCATTGGATTGGCTGGTGGTTTCTGATCATGCGGAAAACCTGGGATTGGCCCCGATGATTGCTGAATCTCATCCATTGGTGACTGAAAATGAATGGGCAAAGGCAGTCCATGATTTGGTAAAAGAAGGCAACGCACGAGATGCGTTTCAGAAGTGGATCGGTGACGCAGTTACCAAAGGCATTGACCCAATTCAGAGTGAAGAAATGAACCGAACCGTCTGGGATCGGGAGATCGCGTTTGCAGATCAGTTCAACGACCCAGGTAAGTTTACGGCATTGATAGGCTTTGAGTGGACATCCATCGCGACTAGAGAAATCCCTGGAAACCTTCACAGGGTGGTCATTTTCAAAGATGGAGCTGACAAAGCAAAAACGGTACTTCCATTTAGTGCATTTGATTCTATAGACCCGGAGGGTCTCTGGGCCTACATGGCCAATTATGAAAAGAATACAGGAGGATCTGTATTGGCATTAGCACATAATGGAAACCTATCCAACGGACTGATGTTCCATACGGATAAAAGATTAAATGGTGAGCCAATTGATCTGGAGTATGTTGAAACCAGAGCTAAATACGAACCTATTTATGAAGTAACCCAAATCAAAGGTGATGGTGAGGCACACCCTTACATGTCTCCCAATGATGAATTTGCCGATTATGGAAACTGGGATAAATCTGACATTGCCGGCTTCAATCCAAAAGAAGACTGGATGCTTCCGATGGAATACGCTCGATCTGCATTGCAAATTGGTCTCCAATTGGAAGAGAAATTTGGCACTAACCCTTACAAATTTGGAATGGTAGGAAGCACGGACGCTCATACATCTCTGGCTACCACTAGGGAAGAAAACTTTTTTGGCAAGGCATCGCATTTGGAGCCAGAAAAGGTGCGCTGGGAGCATGTAATTATTGGTTCTCTGTCAGGAGATTCTACCTTGTCTAGTTATTCCTATGAAACCATTGGTGCGGGGCTTGCAGCGGTTTGGTCCAAAGAAAATACACGCGAAGGAATATTTGACGCGATGCAGCGTAAGGAGGTTTATGCAACCACTGGAACAAGAATCATCGTTCGGTTTTTTGGCGGGTTTGATTTTCAGGAATCAGATTTAGGAGAGGGATTTGTTGATAATGGATACGATAAGGGTGTTCCGATGGGAGGAGACCTGACCACTTCAGGGGATAAGAGTCCTTCTTTTATGATCAGAACATCAAAAGACCCGGATGGTGCTAATCTGGATAGACTTCAAATCATCAAAGGCTGGGTTGATGCAGATGGAGAAAGGCAAGAAAGAATATATGACTTGGCAGTATCAGATGATCGCGCGATTGGCGAAGATGGACGTTGTAAAACTCCGGTTGGAAACACAGTTGATGTTGCCAATGCATCATATACCAATGATATCGGTAGTACAAGTTTTGAAACCATTTGGACCGATCCGAATTTTGATCCAAGCTTGAGAGCCTTTTACTATGTACGTGTGCTGGAGATTCCAACACCAACCTGGCAAGCATATGATGCCAAGCGATTTGGTGTAGAGATGCCGGAGTATGTGGAAATGATGGCACAGGAAAGAGCTTATTCAAGTCCAATCTGGTATACTCCGAAATGACATGAGAAAAATCAAACTCTATATAGCTACCAGTCTCAATGGAAGAATCGCCAAGAACGATGGTGGGGTTGAGTGGCTGGACAGCATTCCCGATTCGGAGGGTATTGACTATGGATACAATGAATTTTATGAATCCATCGATACCACCATTATGGGGTTCACTACCTATCAGCAGGTTATAGATTGGGGCATTGAGTTTCCCTATAAGGGGAAAAAGAACTACGTGATCACCAATAAAGAAGACCTTGAAAACACAGAAGACGTGCGGTTTGTAAAACAAAATCATGGTGCTTTCATTCGAGGACTCAAATCCCAGCAGGGGAAGGATATTTGGCTGGTCGGTGGAGGAACGATCAACACACTCCTTTGGAACGAAGGACTCATCGATGAACTCATCATATTCGTGATGCCGATTGTCTTGTCTGAGGGCATAGAACTGTTTGGAGGAATCCCCAACCAGGAATTTCTCAAATTGAAAGATGTGAAAAACTATAAAAATGGCTCCATTATGATGAGCTACACTGTTAACTAAAACGAAATCAAACCTAGCCTACCATGCTAAATGTAATCAAAAAGTATTCGCCCAATGGCGGAGGATCACAAAACCCTACTCGATTGATTATTCATTCTATGGCAGAAATAATCGACACAGAAGAAAAAGACTACCCTGCTGAAGAATGGTTAAATCATTTGGGCCTTTCGGCGCATTTCCTGATTCGACCGAATGGCGACATCCTCAAAATGCGCCATACCAAAACCATGGCGTGGCATGCCAAAGGACACAACACCGACACGGTGGGCATTGAATTTTTAGTGCCGGGATTGCACACCTATGAGACTTTTCTCGATGCAATCCAGACCGACTGGGTATCCAATGAACAATGGGAGGCTGGCCTTGAGCTATCAAATGGAATCATAGATTACTTTGGCATACCCGTGGATCGGGTGCTCCGGCACTCTGACATCAGCCCAGGCCGAAAGAAGGATCCTGGAGAGGGTTTTGATTGGAACGAATTTATCAATAGACTAACATAATTAATTAACTAAGATGAACTTAAGAACAAACTGCTTAGCACTTGCACTGCTATTCATTACCGGAGTCCTGTACGCACAAGATGAGAAAAGACCACCAAGAGAAAAATGGTTTGAAGAATCCATAGAAGGTACTATTACTGAAATCAACAAAGAAACCCGGGATATCACTCTTATGGGGGACAGAGGAAACCTCGTCACGTTCACTGCCGGTGAAGACGTTGAACGTTTTGATGAGCTGGCTGTAGGTGATGTTATCGCTTTTGAGTATTGGACTTATATCAAAGCTGAGTTTCGCAGACCCTCGATGGAAGAGCTCGCTGAGCCTCTGCAAATAGTAGCTGAGGCCGGAAAAGCTCCGGACGACATGGATCCGGGCGCGATGGTCGGTGCAGTGGTAAAAGCGGTGGTTTCCATTGAAGTGATCAACAGGCCCTATATGCTCGTCACGGTAAGAGGTCCGCAAGGAAACTACACTTCTATCCCCGTGGAAGACCCGTCTCTGATTGAACAATTGAACGTGGGAGAGGTAGTAATTTTGACTTATGCAGAGGCTTTTGTTGTCGCCCTGGAAAAGAAAACCATTGAAGCTCCTGCTGAAGAGGGAAAAAAGAAGAAAAAGAAATAAAACTTAATGGGCATCAACTAATCCAGTTGGTGCCCTTTAGCTGCCCAGCTTCTTACCTTTTTCCTAAACAGTACATCTGCCTCGGGAGTCCAATTGTAATTTTGACGGATGTACCGCATGGTGTCTTTTTCCACCTGGGTGTATAAGTGCCCGTCAGATATAGTCGCAAACACTTTTTCAGCATCGGATTTGGAAATACGGCCATCACCCTTTCCTGACACAGAAGCATCTGCTTCCATCAGTGTAGAGGCTTTGTAGCGTTTACCGTCGATTTGTTTGTAATACGAAATTTTGTGGGTGCTAAATAGGGAAGATACATCTTCCAACTCACGTTCCTTTTCGCCGAGCTCTTCGGTTTTTAGTTCGATTTCATGCTCTAATTCTTTTTTGACCGAACTCAACTTTTTGATCTCACGTTCGTCTTTTTTTACCTCTTTTTGGAGCTTCTCTTTTTCCTTTTTGATTTCCTTCAGTGCAAGCTCAAAATCGGTCTTGTACATCTCTGCGTCTTTCTCAGATTGGCTTTTTAGTTCTTCTAGTTGACTTTCATACCGATCTGTAGTGTCAGCCAGGGCTTTTTTCTGCTCAGCCAATTGTGATGCTTGTTCTTTTACTTGTGCAGCCAGGCCGGCTGTCTTCGCTACTAGTTTTTCTACTTCCTCCTCCTTGCTTTTGTACTGCGCCTTCCAATACCTCGTGGTGAAATACACGCCGATAAGCAGGGCGCCTAGCAGCATGCCAAATATCTCAAGTACTGCCTGTGTCATGAGTCCAATGATTTTATGGTGATGGTTACTTTTCTATTTTTTTCTCGCTCGGCCTGGGTGCCGGTCACGGATGCTATCTCTCCTATCGAACTTACGTCAAACCATTCAGCACTGACGCCATTCAGATCCAGGATATCCTTGAACGCCCGGGCTCGCTCCAAGCCCAATTTCTGATTATACTCTGCCCTCCCCAGATCGCAGGTTGATCCCACAATTGAAATTGCCACCTTTCTGCCTTTGATCTGAGTCTTGAGGTTATTGATAAACTCCTCAACACCCGGGGAGTTGGCCACCTGGTCTGAGTCGAATTGGAAATAGAATTCTTCATCCACAATTGATATGGGCTCAAGTGTGGAAGAAACAATTTCCTCCGGTTCAATATCTTCCTCTGTTATTTCTGCTTTGGGCTCAGGAGCTTCTATCGGGCTCGGCAGGGAAGTCGGGATAATCTCTGCAGTTGCTATTGTCCGGGCACATTGACCTTTGATATGGCATGCGTAGTGCCAGCTACACAGTAGAGACCAAATGAGAAACACAATAGCCCCGGCGGTTTGATTGGAGTGGTTCATATAATAAAATTAGGAATTAATCCAGACTAATGTGAAACCTAATGGCAAGTAATACAGCCGGATAGGTTTTTTTCAATTAGAAAATATTATCCACTATGTGATTGATATGGTTATCATTATCTTCATGGTCTTAAAACCTGATACACTTTCCCTCATGATAAAAACCCTAATAAAAGAGCCCCTAATGCAGTTTGGTGTACTGGGTGCGTTTCTTTTTGTCCTCTTTAGCTGGCTCAATCCTGAAGAGGCGGACAACAAAATCATAATCGACAAATACGACCTAAACGAGCTGGTGGCCAAGTGGAACCTGCAGTGGCAGCGAAATCCAACAGAGGCTGAGCTTAAAGGGCTCCTCGACAACTACATCAAGGAAGAAATTATGTACCGTGAGGCGCTCGAGATGAACCTCGATCACAATGACGAAATCATCCGTCGGCGGATGGCTCAAAAGGTGCAATTTCTGACTCAGGATATCGCCAACTCCTCCGAACCTACTGAGGATGAGTTAGAGCAGTACCTTTCTGACAATCAAAATGATTATATGGACGAAGCAAGATTCACTTTTGAGCAGGCCTACTTCAGCCCGGATAAGCGACAAGACGCCCGCACAGACGCGCAAAAAGCTCTTAGTGGAAATCCTTCAAAACTCGCAGACCGATCTCCTGTGAGTAATCAGTTTGTACAAATAACGCTTTCCAGAATTGGCTCCGAACTTGGACAGCAGTTTGCCGACGGTATCGAGGAATTGGAAGTCAAGCAAAACTGGCAGGGTCCTATACAATCTGGCTTTGGGTATCATCTGATCCGGTTGACAGAAAAAAACGAGGCCAAAGCATTAAGCCTCGATCAGGTGCGCGATCGAGTGGTCAATGACTATCAATACGATCTTCGGCGGCAAATTGATGATGAACTCTATAAAGGCCTACTGAGCAAATACGAAGTGGTGCTGGATTTTGAAGAGGCAGAAGAATACCAAACCATGGCGCAATGAAAAAGTATTTATTGCTATTCGTGTTTTTGCTGGGTGGTCAATTTTTATCAGCCCATGAAGTACGTCCGGCCTATTTGGGCATCCGACAGGTTGACTCTGTGACCTATTCGATCCTCTGGAAGATTCCTGCACTCGGCGATCTGGTGCCTAAAATCTCTCCGGTTTTTCCGGAAGGTTGGACTGTGGAGGTTATAGACAAACGCTTGCTGAATGGCGCAGTGAAGCATAAAATAACCGCCACATCCATCCAACCCATCCATGGGAAATCCATCATGATTGATGGCCTCTCCAAAACGATGATAGATGTCTTAATTAATATTGAGCTGGAGAATGGCGAGCAATATTCTCATATCATGAAGGCAGATGAGCCCTTCTTTACTATACCTACCGAGCCGAGCAGTTGGGATGTAATCCAAACCTATCTGGTATTGGGTATTGACCATATACTGTTAGGTATTGACCATCTGCTGTTTGTCCTGGCTCTGGTATTCGTAACCCGTGGCAAGTGGAAGATTATCAAGACGGTGACCTCTTTCACCTTGGCGCACAGCATTACGCTAAGTCTGGCCGCACTCGATTTGGTTCGCATTCCGATTCCTCCGGTAGAGGCAATTATCGCACTCAGTATCGTCTTTCTGGCCCGAGAGATTTTGCTGCACAAGGAGTGTCATGATTCTCTAACCTATCGACAGCCGTGGATCGTAGCATTTGCTTTTGGACTGTTGCATGGGTTCGGATTTGCCTCGGCCTTGAGCGAAACCGGATTACCTCAAACCGCTATCCCCTTGGCGCTGGCTTTCTTCAATATCGGTGTGGAGATTGGACAAGTAGTATTTGTCCTGGCGATCCTTTTGGGTGAATACCTCATACAACTACCGCAGTGGTCTATTCCAGTCTGGCTCAAAAAATCACCTATCTATTTGATTGGTGGGATGTCATTCTATTGGCTGGTCGATCGCATCATCGGGTTTTGGTAGTGTCTGTATGAGAATTACCTATTTTTCCAATTAGGTAATATCCTATTACTATTTGTTTGCGCCTTCTCGAACTTTGAATAACCAAAATTCCAAAAACGATGAAAAATACGAGGTTCACCTTAATGATGTTGGCATTGATCTGCATATTGGCTGTAAAGAAATATGTAGATAGCTCAAACGATACTCAGACCGAGCAGGCTACTGTTACGGCGCAGAAGTAATTTTCAATCTTTCTCGGAGGCTTCTAACTCTCAGAAGCACCAAGGGCTCTGCACTTAGCCTAATAAAATTTCGGTAAAATCATCACTACCTGGACTCTTAGTTGCCCTGAGGCATTGGTTGGGTTTTCCAGATAATGATAATAGCCTACCTGGCAATTGATAGGTAATTTACCCGCCTTGATAAGCCGACCTACTCCAGCACCTACAGGAATCGTCCACTTATCGTCATCAGCCTCCCAATTTGCTGTTATGATTGGAGCAGAATTGATATACCAGCCATTGACCAGCGATTTAACGGCAAACACCTGGCAATAAAACAAATTGTATTTCGGCCCATCTCCCGCTACTCCCCAGAAGTTTTGGAATATGCCGCCTATGGTCCATCCGTTGTTTTGATACAAGAGCACCGCCCCTGGAGCCAGGCTGGTCTTTTTAGTGCCCAGGCCATCGGTCAAAGTGCCGAATTGTACAGCCGGTCCGATACCCCAAATCAATTTGCTATCCGTGACAGGTGTGAAAAATCCTGATAGAATAATGTTACCCACTCCATTCTGCCGGTCGGGAATTCCCGGAGCACTGATAATCGGTACAATGGTACGGACAATCAGATTCATGTTGTCTCCTAAGCCAAATGGTGTGACGGGTTGAATGTTCAATACGTTGGTATTGCCTCCATCATTGAAATCTGTATTATTCTGAAAGGGCAGAGACACCAGGTTGGCGATGGGGTTTTGGATTTTCTTTTCCAGATCCTCTTGTGCCATGGTCACAAGAGGAGTCAAAATTACAGATAACAGGAAGAGTATTTTTTTCATTTTGTGTTGTTAGGTCAACGTAAGCGTGGCTATTTATCAGTATATAAATTTAATACATCGATCTATCTAGGTAACCATTTTTCCAATGGACTTGGCCGATTTTCGTGAAAGTCATGGATTGATTTGGAATCCTTTCTTTACCGCCAATCTTCTTTTCCGTCTCAACCCCTTTACCTGGCGAATGATATTGGACCAGTTATGATTTTCTAAATCCCCTGAGTCCAGATATCTGGTAATGGCGGGCTCCATATTTTTACCATTCCGAAAGGCATCATACCATTGATAGAGGGCTTGCATATTCTTTTGCGAAACCAGCTGATCAAAATAGTATCGTTCACTTTTTCGATAGCCTCTTCGGTATTGTTGAAATCGCCTCGTCAGAAAATACAATAGTGTAAATAAGATTACTACGAAAAGGATTTTCGTGCCATAGGATATGACTAATGGCACATAGTAGCGCCAATCTTGTGTTTCCGCTTTGCTTGTATTCCTTTTGTTGAGCGCATCCAAAGAATCTTTTACCGAGCTGACCATACCCAAATCAGGATTGGTCATTACATTGATTGTGATGGCCGGAATTGTCTTTTCAAACTTTCGTTTTGCGTAAGGGTTCCACCAGGATATGGATAGTTCGGGGATTTCAAAGGTTCCCTCTTTTTCAAACAAATAGGCGTGGTGCTCAACCCTCAGGCCATTGGCGTCCAGGTCATCACGCTCGTCCTTCAGGGTGGGCTCCCTGGAATATATAGAGGCAAAGTCCACCTCCTGTATGTCCGGAGAACTGATGAAAGAGGGAAGGGTGCCTTTGGCCCGGATAAAAATTATTCGGGTAACGACATCCCCAACTTTGAGGGTTTCCAGGTTAGAGGACCAACGCTCGGAGAGATAAACATTCTTGGCGACCATTTCTGGTGTTTCTTTGCCCTTTGGCAATGCCTCTACAGTAAAAGAGACCGGCCGGCTCGTGAGAGTCACGGGTTTGCCAATGTAGTCCCCCTCAGGCGGAATGGACGTTTTTATTTCCAGAGCGGGAAATGTGTACTCACCGGGTTGGTAGGGAAAAACAAGAAAGAAGAATTCCAGGCCTGAATACTGTTTTCCATTCACATGGTGAATGCCACTAAGCGTACGGGAAAACGGCAGGATAAAAGCATTGGGTACCTGCACATTTTGAAAGTCAAGCGGCTCAGCAAACCATGTGGAAGAATAAACGGTGACCTTTACTTTGATCGGCTGCTTTTCTACCACCTTCGTCGGGCTCATGTGCACCCGTACAAACGCATCAATCTGCTGTGCGTAAACGGCATGTCCCCACCAACACATGAGCAGTATTACCCAACTACCAATTCTCACCTTGTTCATAGGTTTTAGCGTAATGTTTCTTGAATTGATATTCGAATTTCCTTTTCAGGAATTCAGAAGGGTCAGCGGAAATCTTTCGGAGTAGCACATCCTGCGCATTGTCTCCCTGTCCGGGTTGAAAATCCTCCGGCACTTCTGTCAACTCCTCTGCCTTTCTTATGCCGGTTTCCTGAATGTCCGTGATCCGATCCCCTGATTCAGGTAATTTGTCCACCTCGGTATCAGAGGTCAATTCTTCGTCTTCACCACTGGCCTTTCTTTCTTTGAGTGGTTCATTTTTCTTGTCCTCGAAAGGAAATTTTTTCTTTGGCTTGCCGGTGAGTCTGGCCAGCGAATCTGTTTTGATAATCTGCTGTTCGACTTTTGACAGCATGGGTTGGATGTCGGGTAGATCAGGGTCTTGCTCGGCTGCCATTTCCAGTGCCTCTTTTGCCTCAGACAGATAACCCAGCCGGGCATATGACAGCCCCAGGTTGTATTGGCTTTTTGGATTGAGCGAATCCTGCTGAAAGAAATAGATGGCACTCTCTACATCACCGCTTTTATACAGGGCAACTCCTTTA
This sequence comes from Reichenbachiella sp., assembly GCA_965222305.1. Classification (GTDB taxonomy): domain Bacteria; phylum Bacteroidota; class Bacteroidia; order Cytophagales; family Cyclobacteriaceae; genus Reichenbachiella. Next base: position 3,890,807 of record OZ244943.1, on the reverse strand, counting down.
TGAAAATAACTTTCATATTTCTCGGCTGAGTCCTCATAGGCTTCATCGTCATAGAGCATTTGGGCCTGATAGTCGGGAGTGAACCATAGGTTGTCCCAGTTTTGGATTTCGCTACATGAGGTCACAATCAAAGCAACGGAAAGAGGGATCATAAACCCTTTTCGAAACCAAAACACCCCGATCAAAAGGAGCGCAGGGATCAGGTAGTAGCCCATGTCCTGCCATTCTTCATCGCTCTTTTCATTGTCTTTTCTGAAGACCAGGTTTTTGCCCACCCGGTCTGCTATGCCCTGTACATCTGACTTGTCCAGGGTGAGGGGGGTATAGGATATTTTGGGATGCTTTCTCAGCTGTCCCAGCAGGGCGTCATTCCTGTAGCTGATATAGTCCCGGCCCTCTGAAGTCTGAAAAAAAGTACCTGTTCGCCAACCGGGAACTTTTGATCCTTCGGCAGTTGACACCATCATGAGCTCTATCCTATGGGGCCCATTTTCTACGAAATCAAATAAGTACTGAGCCTTGGTCTCGTCAAGTTCGTCGCTGATCAGCAGCAAAGTAGAAGGGGCTTCGATTCGGTTCATTACCGTATCGATCAGGTCAAAAGCATATTGAAAATTGGAACCGGCGCGCGGCATGATGTAGGGGGTGAGCCCTTCGATCTGATTGAGGATCAGATTGTAGTCTTCACAGATACTGATCACCGGATGTGCCGTCCCTGCAAAGACCATCAGACCCGTTCTGGCTTTTGGGTTGGCCTCCAGCAGATCCCTGAGTTTGTATTTGGCCCGCTCGAGCCTGTTGGGTGCAATATCATTAGCGGTCATAGACCGGCTCATGTCCATGGCGATATAGAGTACGGCCTCCGATTTGGCCCCGGGGATATCCACTTTCTTCCAGGTGGGGCCGGATGCCGCCACTATGACTATGCTGCCAAATAATAACATGCCCAGGATGGGGCCATATAAAGCCGATCGGCTGCTCTGACTAAATACATGGGGCCGTAGATGCGGAGCGATCTGTTTTTTCCAACTGCTTTTTTCTCGATTGGACAGCAAGGCCAAAGCCAGAATGACCACCAATGGTACGAAACCCCATAGCCACTCGGAGCGAAGAAAGAACAGCACCTGCCAGTCGATATCAAATATTTCGCGGCTAATCATCGTACCGGATGTTTTTGATGAAACTGACGATAACCCTTGAAATAACGAGCAGCAGGCTCAGCCCAAATGCCACGAGCAAGGGATAGTAAAACAAGAGTGTGATCGGTTTGTATTCCTCCTCTTCAAACTCCATAGGCTCCAGGTCATTGAGTTCCGCATAGGCGGCATTGAGCTGATCTGGGTCTATGGCGAGGAAGTACTTTCCGTCGGTCACTTCAGCGATCCTTTTGAGTGTATTTTCATCCAAATCTGCCCCCGGCTGTGAGGGGTCACCTATACCCAGGGTATAAATTTTGATGCTATCCGCTTTGGCCATGTTGGCCGCATCAAATGGGGCAATGCCCTCACCGCCATCTACCCCGTCGGTCAGCAGGAGCATTACCTTTTGGTCGAGTGTATCCTTTTCGAAGAGCTTGATACCAAAACCAATGGCCTTTCCGATGGCGGTCATTTGTCCGGCCATGCCCACGTCTGTTTCATCCATGAGTCGGGTAATGCTCTCCAGGTCTGTAGTGAGCGGTGCCTGCAAGTAGGCGTTGGTACCAAAAAAGATCAGCCCCATCCGGTCTCCCTGTCTCGAACTGATGAAATTTTTGAGCAAAGATTTGACGGCTTCCCAGCGCGTGGCCCTTTTACCATCCAAAGCCCAATCCCTGTTGGCCATTGAGAAGGAGATATCGGCAGCGATCACAAAGCTACGGGCAGTCTTGATTTTCATCTCGGGTTTACCAACTATCTGGGGTGAGGAAAAAGCCGCCAACAGAGACAACCAGATTAGCCATAGGATGACCCATTGAAAAAAGTTTCTTTTGGATATCCAGGCGCTCTTTCTGAGTGGGGTTCCCAGCACCTCAGCTGCATTTTTGATTCTTGGATAGATCAGCGCAGACCGCCTCATTTTTTGCGCAGGTAGTATCCAATACACCAGCAGGGGCAGGGGTGCCAACCAAAAAACCCACTTGTAGGCGATTTCAAACATGGTGATTCCTGATCCAGTAAATAGAAAAATCACGCATGAGCTGAAGCTCCTCAGGATTGGGGGATTGTGCCCTCCACTGCATTGACATCACCTGCTCTACCGAGTCTTTTTGGAAAGGAGCTTGTTTCAGTTGCCCAAGGAGAAAACCCATCCAGTCTTTTCCGGCAAGGGACGCTATGATCGTCCGATCAAATGAGCGTAGGGCGATGGCTTTGAGGACTATATTGATGGCCCGGATATCACTTTCATTTTTAATCATAGCTATAGCTGCTCTTTTATGTCTGTTTTTCCAATAGCGAATGATCCAGACCACAGTCATCAGTACAGACAACACAACCAAAAAACAAAGCAGGTACGTCCATCCAAGGGCATCAAACGAAAATGCTATTGGGTCTGGCTCAAGGATGGTGCCTATCTCTTCCATTACCTTCTTAATATCTTTTGTATCACACCCTTCATCTGCTCAGCCACATCATCTGCTGTGTTGAAATGAAGCACCGGGATTCCATATTTTATCAGGTTTTCTGTGATGGCTTTTGAATCCCCTGATGCCTTCTCCCGATACTGATCTGCCAGTGCTTTTTCTTTTTTCCAAAGCAATTGTCGTTCTCCATCGCCAAGTAGTATTTTCCTTTCTGGCAATTCCTGTTCCAGTGGATCCGATATGATGGCGCAGATCACATCATTGTGTTTTGTCAGATTGAGGAGGAGCTTTATGGTCTCGTCATCTGCTTTGAGAAAATCACTGATGATGAAAATAACGTGATCGTGGTTTACCCATTTGGCGACTTTGTGTAGCACTTCATTCAATCGATTAGAATGGCTGGTTTTTCGACGTTTGTCCACCAGACCCTGATTGAAGGTGACCAGGTGACTAAAAAAATGCTGTAGGTTTTTTCTTGACCTTTTGGGTGCCACGGCTTGCTCAGCATCATCACCAAAAATCAGTCCACCAAACCTGTCGCCGGATTTCAAAACTTTGAACCCCGCCACAGCACTCAGCATAGCTGCTATATACGACTTGGTATAAGCCCGACTGCCAAAAAACATACCGGAGGTCTGATCCACCACCGTATAGTTGGGCCGCTCCTTTTCTTCATTGAAAACCTTGGAATGCGTATTTTTTGTCCTGGCCGTCACCTTCCAATCGATATTTCTGATGTCATCACCGGGCACGTATTTTCTGACTTCTTCGAAATCGAGCCCACGTCCTCTGAGCTTCGAACTATGTCGCCCTGACAGGATGCTGTACACGTTTTTTCTACCCAAAATGGCGTAGCGATGAAACTGGTGCTCCTGCTTGTTGAGGTCTTCGAGTGAAACCGATATATTTTCTATGGCGGGCACTTATGCTACGGCTACCTGTTTGAGAAGTTCGTCTATCACATTTTCAGCTGTGACGCCTTCTGCGCTGGCTTCATAGCTGAGCATCAGCCTGTGCCGAAGCACATCATGGCATACCTCACGGACATCGTCAGGAATCACATGGTCTCTGCCATTCAACCAGGCCACCGTGCGACAACATTTGTCCAATGCAATGGAACCCCTAGGGCTCGCCCCAAAGTCAATCCACCTGGCCAGTTCTTCACTGTATTTTTCCGGATAGCGGGTGGCAGTGATGATATCGACGATATAGCGCTCTACCCCTTCCGAAATCGTCAGTTCATTAATTTGCTTCCGGGCATCAAAAATCACTTCCTGGTCAATGGGATCAGTTTTCTGATTGCTGGTTCCCCTAGTTTCTCCCCTTACAAGCCTGAGGATTTCAATTTCAGAATCACCGGCCGGATAATCGATGATGACTTTCATAAGAAAGCGATCCATCTGAGCTTCCGGCAAAGGATAGGTGCCCTCCTGTTCTACGGGGTTTTGGGTAGCCATGACCATAAAGAGTGGTTCCATTTTATGTGTTTTTCCTGCCACAGAAACCTGACGCTCCTCCATGGCTTCCAGCAAGGCAGCCTGGACTTTGGCGGGAGCGCGATTGATCTCATCGGCCAGGATCAGGTTGCTGAATATGGGTCCTTTTTGGAATAAGAACTTTTCCGCAGACTCGGGTTGGTAGATTTCAGTTCCGGTTACATCCGAGGGCAGTAGGTCAGGAGTGAACTGTATCCTACTCAGATTGCAATCCAGTTCGTTGGACAGGCTCTTGATCGCTCGGGTTTTAGCCAGGCCGGGCAGGCCCTCTAGGAGCAGGTTGCCATCCGCCAGCAGTACCACCAAAATCTTTTTGACTACATCGTCCTGTCCGATGATGGAGGAGGACATGCGTTTTTGCAAGTCGTGTATTTTTTCCAGGGTCGTCATTGGATTTCAAAAGGGTAAATCACTTTCCAATCATCTTTCATGCTGGCAACCGTCCAGCCATTTTCCTTGGCTTCTTTCAGGCCTTCTTTCAATCTGCCAATGTGCGAAAGGCTATCATACGCCCACTCTCGGATGGAATCCGTGTGATGTACGAACATCATGAAGGAGTTGGGATTGGTACTGGTCCACTGGAGCATTTGGAGATCACCATCGGAGTTGCCAAAGGCCGCCACGGGTTTCCTTCCGATGAAGTTATAAATACCAACAGGTTTACCGGCTTTGTCATCCAAAAAGGCCAGCTCCGGGTACCGATTAATTATTTTATTTTCTTTATCATATTTAACCTTCATCATGCTTCCCATTACTTGTTCTGCCGGGATACCATACATTTTATTTGTTACGGGCCTCATAAAGCCAATACCCCCGCCTGAAACAATAAAGGTCCTAAAATCATTAGCTCTCAGATACTCTAAAACTTCGAGCATGGGCTGATAAATAATTTCTGTGTAGGGTCTGTCGAATCTTGGATGCCTGGCCGATGCCATCCATGACCGGACTTGTTGATCGAACTCATCAGTAGTCATGCCGCTGTGCGAAACTGCCACGATCTGCAGCAGGGCATGCTCTCCCTGGGCCAGTAGCCCTGGCAAATCATCATTTAGGACAGATTTGAATGGTTCCTTATTTTTCCATCCCGGATTGTCCGCTGCCATGATTTTGATTTGATCGAGGGCAAAGGCCAGCTGAAAATACATCGGCTGCTCAGACCATAGGGTACCGTCATTGTCGAATACGGCAATTCGATCTTCAACAGCAATGAAGCCACTATCCGAATCATTGGTGGCCCTTTTTACAAAATCAATTATTGACTGCCTGGCCTGACCGTCATTCCATGAGGGTAATGGATCCTGATCGACATACGCACTTTTCTTTTCTTCAAGGGCTTGCTGGCAAGAGAATAAGACAAACGCAATGGTTATAATGCTTAGGTATTTCATTTCATAAGGATTTAAAAAAGGGGCCGAAGCCCCTATTAAAATTATTTACTTCCGCCTGCTGAGAGTTTTTCCATCACCTGATCAAGGCTAAAACTTGCTGCTTTTTGTCTTGGTGGATATTCGACAAATGTTTTAAGGAACTCACCTACATATGCTTGTGCAGGAACCAGTAAATAGGCTCGATCAATCAACCAGTCATAGTAGGTGTTGGAAGTAATAGTCGCTTGTTCATAAGGATCCCGACGCAAATTAAGAATCAGAGGAATCCTAAGTGGTACGAAAGGCTCTGCCCAAACCTGTAATGTTCCTTGGACCCTTTGCTCCATAAATATTAGTTTCCAGTCGTTGTATCTCAGTGCAGTAAGATCTCCATCATCCGAAAAGTAGAATACTTCGTTTCTTGGGCCCTTATCGACTTCTCCTTTAAAATAGGGAACAAAATTGTATCCGTCTAGGTGTACTTTGTACGTCATAGATCCCATCTTCTTACCCTTTTTCAACCCTTCTTTCAATTTGCTATCGCCGGTAGCTGCAGCCAATGTTGGCATCCAATCCATATGATGCATGATTTCATTAGAAACAGAACCGGGTTCAATGACACCAGGCCACTTCACCATAGCTGGCACTCGCCAGCCCCCTTCCCAATTGGTATTCTTTTCACTTCGGAATGGGCTGGATGCAGCATCGGGCCAGGTGTTTTTATGGGGTCCATTATCTGTGCTGTAAAACACAATAGTATTGTCGGTAATTCCCAATTCATCCAATACAGCCAGAAGCTGTCCAACATGCATGTCATGCTCAACCATACCATCGCCGTATTCATCTTGCCCAGAAATGCCTCGATTTGATTCCTTTACGTGCGTTCTGAAGTGCATACGAGTTCCGTTCCACCAGCAAAACCACGGGGTTCCTTCCGCATTTTTTCTTTTGATGAAGTCCACAGCAGCTGCGACGGTTTCGTCATCTATTGTTTCCATTCTTTTTTTGGTCAGTGGTCCGGTATCTTGAATGGGTCCATCAGCCGATGACTTAATAACTCCTCTTGGTCCATAGTTCTTCCTAAAATCAGGAAACCTTTCTGGATCAGGATAATCTTCGTTTTCGGGTTCTTCTTCAGCGTTGAGGTGATATAGATTTCCAAGGAATTCATCAAACCCATGATTGGTAGGTAGAAACTCGTCCTTATCACCCAAGTGATTTTTTCCGAATTGCCCTGTAGCATATCCCTTTGGCTTTAGCATTTCTGCTATGGTAGGATCTTCTTTTCTCAACCCGATATCAGCACCTGGCAGCCCTACCTTACTGAGCCCAGTTCTAAATACACTCTGGCCAGTAATGAAAGAAGACCTTCCTGCGGTGCAACTTTGCTCGCCATAGTAATCTGTGAAAATCATACCCTCTTTGGCGATTCGATCTATATTGGGTGTTTTATACCCCATTAAACCCATGGTGTAGGCACTAATATTAGATTGACCAATATCATCTCCCCAGATTACTAGAATGTTGGGTTTTTTGTTTTTCTGTGCATGAGCCCCAAAAACCAGAGCAAAACACGCCAGAATCAGAAAGTGTTTTTTCATGATTAATTAAGTATTAATTATTTAAGAAAGCCTGAGGAATTATGCTTGACCGAGATAGTCTGAAGGGTATTCAGGTTAGCAGTTGAAGTCATTTTCACAGGCGGATTATTGTCTAACAGAAAGTTAAAACATATTTCTGGTATTAACACCCAACTGAGAAGGAATGAGCTGTCTCACTTTCGAGTTCCCGCTTTCTAAAAAAAGGGCCGAAGCCCTTTTTTGATTTATCTACTTGTCGGCTGGTTACTAAGTTGTTGTACTACCTTATCCACTCCGAGGGAAGATCCCCGAACTGGTGGGAATTCCTTGAAAGTCATCAGGAATTGAGCCGTAATATCCTGTGCCGGAACGAATGTCCACATCTGATCGGCAAACCACCGAATATACAAGGCTGATTTGTATGACACTTCATATGGATCCGCCCGTAGGTTTATGAGGATTGGCCAAGACGGGGTTTTTCTATATGCCTCGTTGATGGCACCTTCCATAAGGGTAAAATGCAGCTTCCAATTTTGATACCTTAGTGCATTTAGATTGCCTCCCGCGTCAAAATAGAAAATCTCTTTTCTTGGGGACTCTGCAACCTCACCTTTGAAAAACGGCATCATATTGTATCCGTCCAGATGCACTTTCAGGTTCTTGTCACCTACTTTGGTTCCTTTGAGCAGTTTTTCCTTGATCTTATCATCACCGGCTGCTGCCACGAGTGTGGGCATCATGTCCTCATGAGAGAATATGTCATTGTATATCGTGCCGGGCTTGATTACTCCTGGCCATCGGATGGCACATGGCACCCTGAAACCGCCTTCCCAGGTGGTTCCTTTTTCACCGGCAAATGGGGTAGTACCTCCGTCAGGCCATGTGAATTTCTCAGCACCATTGTCTGTAGAGTACATGATGATGGTATTGTCAATGATCTTGAGCTCTTCCAGCTTTGCCAGCACCTTACCTATGGCCTTGTCATGTTCGACCATACCGTCAGGATATAAACCGATACCGGTCACCCCCTGGCTTTCTTCCTTTAGGTGCGTCCATACGTGCATACGGGTAGCACTTAGCCATACAAAGAACGGCTTGCCTTGACTGTGTGCTTTTTCTATGAAGGCAATGGCCGCAGCAGTGAACTCATCATCTGCAGTTTCCATGCGTTTTCTGGTCAATGGTCCCGTATCCTGGATTGGGCCATCGGCGGTGGATCTAATCACTCCTCTTGGCCCATATTTTTTGTGAAATTCAGGGCCTTTAGGATAATAATAGGTTTCAGGCTCTTCCTCGGCATTCAAATGGTAAAGGTTGCCGTAAAACTCATCAAACCCGTGATTGGTCGGCAAGTGTTCGTCCCGGTCACCCAGGTGGTTCTTACCAAACTGTCCGGACATATAGCCATGAGGTTTTAGAAGCTCAGCAATTGTTGGCTGATTGTCCTGAATACCTTGTTTGGCTCCAGGCATACCTATGGTCAGTAGTCCTGTGCGAAACGGGTGCTGACCCAAAACAAATGCCGCGCGTCCTGCAGTACAAGACTGCTGGGCATACCAGTCAGTAAACATAGCGCCCTCTTTGGCGATACGATCAATGTTTGGGGTTTGGTACCCCATTATACCATGGTTATAGGCACTGATATTGCCCCATCCAATGTCGTCACCCCAGATAACCAGGATGTTGGGTTTCTTATTTTTCTGTGCATTAGCCCCAAAAACCAGGGCTATACACGACAGAATCAGAATGTACTTTTTCATTATTATCTATAATTTATTTATTGTAAGAATAAGTTATTCTAGTCGGTCAATGTGATTTTAACCCGGTCAAGTATGCCAGTGAATTCAAACGGAGATCCCTCGTAGGCTGGATCCACTTGAGTCCCATTATCTGCGCCTACATCAAAAGTTTCTGCCAATGAATACGTGGAAATGTGCATCATCTCGAAATACTCCTCGTCCACTTTTTTCCCATTTACATAAAGCTCGCCATCTCCAGACCAGGGCTTGAGTGTTCCATCAATTTTAGATCGGTCCAGAATAAAATTAAATTTTAGATCAGTTTTACCAATTGGTAATTTGGAAGAAGTGAGGTGATAATGAACCCCATCGAGGAAGTTGTAATCAAAATGTAGTTTATTGTCTTTAATATACATACTATAACCTCCTGTCATTCCTCCACATGCCACGATCACACCTTCTTCATTGCCTTTTAGATCGATCGTCGTTTCGATCATGTGAGAACGGCCTTTCACAGGAGCAGAAGCTTTTTCGGCAATTCTGCTTGCGCCAGGGGCGTAATAAGTGAATTCTTTCCTATCACCAAAAAGAACATAGTTCACAGCATTTAATCGAGCCAACATATCGTCATACATAGGGTATACCTGATTGGCCCAAGCTTCCTCTTCAAATTTCTTTTTGAGCTCTTCGAGCTTCTCAGGATACTTTTCGGCCAGATCTGTGCTTTCAGAAAAATCTTCTTCTACATTATAAAGTTCCCATACATCTTCTTCGAAAGGCGCCCTTCTATTGATATCCCAAGGCATTCTATTCGCATGAATTGTCACAGCTTTCCAACCATCTTCCCAAATGGCACGATTTCCAAACATTTCATAGTATTGCCGCTTTTTGGCATTCGGCGCATCAGGTTTATCAAAGCTGTAATTCATTGCTACACCTGTAAATGGTTGTTGTGGCACTCCATGGTACTCGTCGGGTAGTTCGATACCTGCGGCCTGCATAATTGTAGGGGCAATATCTGTAATATGATGATACTGGCTTCTGATTTCACCTTTGGCTTTGATGCCGTCCGGCCAGTGAACCACCAATGCATCCTGTTGACCCCCTCTATGCTCAGATTGTTTGAAATAGGGGAAAGGAGTATTACCAGCCATTGCCCAACCAGCATGATAATGAGGGTAGGTATCCCACATGCCCCAACGCTCATAATTTCTCATATTGGCATCGAATGGAGTTTGCATACCATTCAGCACATAGGTCTCATTAAATGTTCCCTGCAATCCTCCCTCTCCGGAGGCTCCATTGTCTGCAGTGACAAAAATCAAGGTGTTATCCAATTCACCAATTCGCTCAAGTGTTTGAACAATTCGTCCTATTTGATAGTCTACATGCTCCATTTGGGCCGCAAAAACTTCCATTTGCTTGGCATACAGTTTTTTCTCATCATCATTGAGCGAATCCCAAGCCGGGATTTCATCAATTCTATCAGACAACTTAGTGTTTTCAGGAGCGATGCCCAATTCCTTTTGTCTGCTGAGAATTTGTTCTCGCGCTTTGTCCCAGCCCATATCAAATTTCCCTTTGTATTTTTTGATGTATTCGTCCGGTGCGTGGTGAGGAGAATGCATGGAGCCCGAAGCCCACAGCATCATGAAAGGGAGATCTTTGTCAAGAGACTTGTGACCCGTGATATATTTGATGGCTTTGTCGGCCAAGTCCTTATCCAAATGTTCCGTTTTTTTGTAGGGCTCTGGTGTATGGTCGTTCCACATCACCGGAATAAACTGATGCACATCTGCTGCCATAAAGGTATAGGCATTGGCAAATCCTTCATGAGATGGCCACCTATCGAATGGACCAACTTGGGAAACTTCATAAAGAGGCGTATGATCCCATTTGCCCAAAGCATAGTTTACATAACCTTCTGCTTCCAGGTAGTTGGCGACAGACTTGGCGGTTGGGGGAACGATCGCATTATATCCAGGAAATCCCATTGCGGTAAGTGCATGACTACCCAATCCAATCATGTGAGGGTTTCTGCCTGCCATTAGCGAGGCCCTTGAGGGAGAACATAAGGCTGTTGTGTGAAAATTGTTGTATCGAAGGCCGTTGTTAGCCAGCTTGTCGATATTGGGGGTTTCTATCAACCCTCCGAATGATTCTACTTGCGCAAAACCGACATCATCCAAAAGAAAAATGATGACATTGGGAGCGTCTTTGGGAGGGCGTGTTTTTTCGGGCCAATACTCTTCTGATTCCTCATAAGTTTTGGCAATTTTTCCTTTAAAAGAAAATTCTTCCGCTTCGTTAGTACTTGATTTCTCCTGTGGTACACAGGCATAGATTAAAAAGGTCAGTCCTAGACTGAGGGCTTTTAGGTAAGTCGTCAATTTCATTTTACAGATGGATTACTCCTATCCTAAAAATAAGTTATAAATAACTCAGGGTAAAGGTACTGGGGTTAAAAAATGAAGAAATGGCTAGTTATGACCCCAATAATTTTAATTGTTGTGTGTGCGCAGTTAATGCCTCAAAGAAAGTACTCTTAGAGTAATAGGGAAGATTGAACTCTCTCGCCGTTTCTTTTACAATAGGAGCCAATCCTTTATAGTGTACATGGCAAATATGTGGAAACAGGTGATGTTCGATTTGGAAGTTGAGTCCCCCGGCATACCACTCCAATATTTTGTTGTCATTCCCGAAATTGATCGTAGTGTACAACTGGTGCACAGCCCATGAGTATTGCATTTTGCCTTGACTATCAGGAGCGGGGTATTCCACTTCCTCCATCAAATGGGCTGGTTGAAAGATTACTGCAAGGCCTTGTCCCGCAAAAAGATGTATTACCAGAAACCCAATCGCAATTTGCCCTCCGGAGTATGCAGTGAACAAAGCCGGCACAACAACTATGTATCCCCAATAAAAAAATTTAGAACATACAAGAATCAATATCTCAATGGCTACGCTCTTCGAATTTTTTTTCATTGATCCGTCCTTCATATAGGCCGAAAACTTGACAAAATCCTTAAATGTAACCCAAAACAGAGAGCCTAGGCTATAAATAAACCATGCATATATATGTTGGAATTTATGAAATGACTTCTTTTCACTGTTTGGTGAGAGGCGCAGCCCAGCCTTGGGTGCAATGTCTTCATCATGATCATCTACATTGGTGTAAGTGTGATGCTTGATATTGTGCTGAATCCTCCAGTTGATTGCGTTACCACCGACAAGATTTAGGGTATAGCCAAAGAGTTTGTTGACCCAAGGAATCTTTGAATAGGATCCGTGAATGGCATCATGCATGATCGATAGGCCAATGCCCGCCATACCTATGCCCATCGTAGCACATAGAGCCAAGGCTACCCATATTCCAGGCTCTGCCACAACAATGACGAAATAGGCGCCAAAGTACATTGACAGCATAGAAATTGTCTTTAAGTACATCTTCGCGTTTCCGAATTTGGAAATGCCCTTTTCTCTAAAATAAGCGTTTACTCGTTTGTTGAGAAGGTTAGAAAAATCTTTGGATAACGAGTCTTCGTTGTTGAAGGTAAGTCTTACATCCTCTGCCATGTCCCGGGGTTTTTCCAAAGCTAGGCTTTTATCATGGGTATGTGCGACTATTTCAAATATATTATTTGAAATGAGACTATAGTGTTATTCAACAAATTGAACGTATTTTTGCGAAAACGGCACCCAATGGTCTGATTTATTAACTCAATCGTAATTATATTCCCAATATGATAGAAGAATTACCAGTTCCACTAGATGAATTTGCTAAGATTGGAGAGATTGTTGATCTCCCTAAGGATGCCATTTTGAAAAAGCAGTTTAGTCGTGTGGATCGGTTTTACATTCTGCTGGAAGGCTCTGTACATTTTCATCAAACTTTGCAAAGCAAGAACCAAAAGCTGCTGGCAGGAATGAGTCAGTCCCGGTTTGCCCCGATCGGTATGGATGCTTTCATTGTCCCGTTTAGAAATGAAACGACGGCCTCAGTTGCATCTGATTCTGCCCGATTGATTCAATGGGACACAGACAAGCTAATCGCCTTCCTTGAGGAAAGCCCCGGACTGGCAATTGATTTCTTTCATTATCTCAATGTCCAGTCACACCAGTTTATTACTGATACGAGCCAGCTTTTTGCCAATACTTCAGCGGCTCTGCAAGGGACATTCCCTGATACTTCATCTGAGGGGTATGTTTCTCACATGGAGCATGATGAGATCGATCGCGTCATTCTGCTCCTTCAGTCACCATTTTTCGAGGAGTTTGAAGAGGAGGACCTCACAATTCTTGCTCAGAATATGGAGCGTCGGGAGTATCTCAAGGGAGATGTGCTAATCAAGCAAGACGAGACCAAAAATGGAGTTTATATTCTTGAATCTGGAGAGATCCAATACTCAAGGATGAATTTTAGTCTGGAAACCAACCAACATTTCAAGGTACCATTCAGGGCGATTTCTACCCCAGGGTATCTTGTGAGTTCATCTAGTTTACTAGGAGTTGAAAGTGCTGTTACTTCTTACGCTACCAAAAACTCGGTTATTCTTTATATCCCGGATAGAGCATTACAAAGCCTTTGTAGAAAGAATCCAAAGTTTGCGCTGCGATTGCAAAAAAGAATTCTTTGGCTGATCAATAATCAGCTAAGGGCGGTCAGGACTCGATTGATCACCACACAATTCAACACAGAATTATTGGTGGCAGCCACATTATTGAGTAGTAATAGCGCCAAGCTATCTGTTCATTCTCCATTACACACGGTGCCGCTCCTTTTGGAAAACAAGCTCACTATGCCTAAGGCATTTGAGATTCTCCATGAAGTGGAACTTCACGGAGTGGGTGCAGAAAAAAACCTGGCATCTCTTTGTCTTGACAATCTGCATCAAACCCAAAAGGAGGCGCGCTTTTTTGATGCGCTACAGAACATCTATAGCGGGGTGGCCGAAAGCAACGAGTCCAGATCCAATGAGCAAGTGCAAATCGACTGTATCGCAGCAACAAAGAAAGCTTTTTCTATCCCTTCAATTTTTGTGAAAGGCTTTGAGAACTTCCCGAAAAAGTCGGGGTGTGTATTTATTTACAATCATCTCTTGAATGATGAGTATTACACACTTCCCAATCAGTTTCAAATTACCTTAGATTCCCATTACCTCACCTACTTACTTTATGAACACTACCATGCCCAATCCATCCGGGTGGTGCGTATTGGCCGTGCTGAGGAATTTGGTCATGAGAATTACTATGAAAAGCTCGGATTCATTGATGTGTACACCAAGGACTCGGATGCCAGAAAAGAATCCGAAGAGGAAAAATTGGCAAGACAAAAGTCTTTCTTTGATCAGGTGGATGGTGCAATCAAGGAGGGAAAAAATTTAGTGATTAGCCCCGAGGGGGCTTCCTTCAAAACGGAGCATTCACCGGCAGTTTTTAAGTCCGGGATTTTCAAGGTGATCCAAAAAATGGAAGATGAGCCCTATATAGTTCCGATTGTAGTAGCCAACTTCGACAAGCGTATTACCACACATAAGTTTGCCTGTGAGATTAAAAAGCCTTTTAAGTTAAGTCAAAAAATGGCCCAGGCCGGCACATCTGATGTCAAGGAGTTTTTAACATCCTACCAAAAAGAGTACAGAGGATATGTACAGGAGCTAGCGAGTTTGACCGCCCTCGAAAACAGTGCACAGTACCTCTTTGAAGAAGAAGTCAAAGAGCTAAAAAAGAAGATAAAAAATAGGAAGAAGCCTGAAGGGTATACGGCTTTTTATGGCAGCAGTACCCTCCGGCTATGGGAAACCATGGAAAGGGATCTTTCGGGCAAGGATGTGATCAATTTCGCATTTGGAGGATCTACCTATCAATGGTGTATTCATTATTTCGATTTCCTTTTTAAGGACGAACAGCCCACCTCATATGTACTATATGGAGGTGATAATGATCTGTCCAACGGTTATTCTCCTGAGGAAGTACTGGAGGCCCTGAACCAATTGATCATTAAAATCAAAACGCATAGTCCGGAAGCGCCCATCACCATCATATCAATCAAACCCAGCCCCAGTAGAGAGTATATCTGGGGAGAGATCATTAGGACTAATGAGCTTATCAGGAAGTATGCAGAGGGTAATGATAAAATGCACTGGATCGACACTTTCAACGCCATGCTGGGTTCGGACGGCTACTCCCGTACCGACCTCTACGTGGAGGACATGCTACACCTCAATGAAAAAGGCTATGAAGTTTGGGCCGAAGCAGTGGGTAGTCAGCTGAAATACTAATCGGCAGACAGCACGGTCACCACCAATCGTCTCGATCCTCCATAATCACGATGTTCGCAGAGATAAATCCCCTGCCATGTGCCAAGGTTTGGTCGGCCATTGGTAATGGGGATGGAGACCGAGCTCCCAAGGACGGATGACTTGATATGTGCAGGCATGTCGTCAGGGCCCTCATAGGTATGTCGATAGTAGGGTGCATTTTCCGGCACGAATTCATTGAAGTGACTCTCGAAATCCTGTCTTACGGTGGGATCTGCATTTTCATTGATCGTGAGGCTTGCACTTGTATGTTGGATGAATACCTGCATGATGCCGATCTTGACATTCCGTAGCTCCGGTATAGCATCAAGTATTTCATGTGTCACGAGATGGAAGCCACGAGGATAGGAAGGCATTCGGATTTCTTTTTGGAAACTGGTCATGAATTTTCGTTATTGAGGATAAATTTAGCTTCTAAAAAATACACCCGGTATGTACCCTGAAATATTTTCAATCGGATCATGGACTCTTCACTCTTACGGACTGCTCATAGCCACCGGTGCCCTTGTTGGCTTTTGGTATGTGGCGCGAGAATCCAAAAAGCAACTTGGGTTAGAACTGGACACCATCCAGACCATGGCCATATTGGTGATATTGGCAGCAGTCATAGGAGGCAAAGTGCTGTTTTACCTGGAGAAACCGGACAAGTATTTTTGGGATCTGTCGGCCATGCTCAAGGATTCTAGAAATGGCTTCGTCTTTTATGGGTCGTTGATTTTTGCCATCCCTACGATGGTTTGGTACTTTAGAAAGAATAAGATACCCGCCTTACCCATGCTCGACATCATGGCTTTTCTTGCATTGATCCTCCATGGCTTTGGCAGAATGGGCTGCTTTCTGGCCGGATGCTGCTATGGCAAGGAGACGGATGGCCCCATTTACGTCACTTATTCACATGAAGCCTCTGTGGCTCCTACTGATGTGCACCTGCACCCCACGCAACTCTATAGCGTTTTTCTCCTGGCCAGTATATTTGTGGTCTTATGGATGTTCAAGCGCTATAAAAGGTTTGAGGGCCAGCTTTTTTTTCTGTACATAATATTGTACGCCATTGGCAGAGGTGTAATTGAAATTTTCAGAGGTGATATTCGCCGGGGATTTATCATCGAAGACTGGTTGTCACACTCTCAGTTTATCTCTATCCTGATGATCTCAATCGTTGCGTTCTTCTATGTCAGGCAACTGAAAAAATCTAAAGCTAAGACCTAACCCAAATATTGCAGGCCTGTGGCAGGAGGCTTATTTCGAAAGGAGGCTCTCCCAGGTATTCTCCGTCGATATGAGCGTGCAACGTTTGATCGCAAGGCTCAATGGTGATTTTCTTTCCGATATAGAACTTCACCTCCTTCATCGAACCATGCTTTCCAAAACTGAGCTTGCCGATATTTAAGAATCTCTTCCACCCGGGTATTCGGCCGATGGTACAGATATTCAATACTCCATCATCGATTTTTCCTTCGGGGTTGAGTTTAAAGCCTCCGCCAAAAGTGGTACCGTTATGCACGGCCATCAGTATTAGTTGCTCATCGAATGGCTTGCCATCGATGGTGAATTTGAACTTTCGGCTCTTATAAGTTCCCAGGATTTTAAACACCAGGCTGTAATATTTGGCGTGACCGGTCAGCAGGCTGCTTGTGTAAATATTATCATACACGAGCTGACCATCAAACCCGATCCCCACACCGTTTAGGAATCTACGGCTGCTGCAATCCCCCATGTCAATGGTTTTCTTTTTGCCAGACACGATGGTATCGATCTGTTCATCAATGGTCTTGCCAATATTGATGGTTTTCACAAAATCATTGCCCGTGCCTGTCGGGATGATGCCTAAGGTGGGATTGATATTCTTAACGGCATTGATCGTCGCATTCAGGGTGCCATCCCCCCCAATGACCACCACATCAGTAGCATCATCAATCAGGTTTTCCTCAATAAACTCATCTAACTCCTCACTTTGTGGGGTGAGAAATGCATAGTGCTCAATTCCCTCTTGTTTTAGTCTTTTTTTGAGTTTGGCCAAAGCCTTAGGCGACTTACCCGTTCCCGAGAATGAATTTGCGACAATGAAAATTTTTCTATCCATGCGATCAATGCAAAGTTCGCCGAAACCTTACAGATTCTTGAGAATGAAATCAGTCATCATGTTGAACAAATGCACCTTGGCATCCTTGTCCTTAATGGCATGTGCTCTATCCGGATAGTAGAAAGACTGAAACTGTTTGTTTTCCTTTATCAGAGCGTTTTGCAAGGCCACAGCATTTTGAAAATGAACATTGTCATCCCCAGTGCCATGGATCAAAAGATAGTTTCCTTTGAGTTTGCCTGCATGGGATATTGGAGAATTGTCGTCATAGCCACCCGGGTTGTCTTGTGGCCTCTGCAGGTATCGCTCAGTATAGATGGTGTCGTAGTATCTCCATGTTGTCACAGGTGCCACAGCAATGCCCGCTTTAAACACGCCATCACCCTTCATCATAGCCAACGAACTCATATAGCCTCCATAGCTCCATCCCCAGATACCGATTCGGTCTTTATCAATGAAACCAATTTCACCCAGCTGTTTGGCACAGGTGATCAGATCTTCGGTTTCTATTTTTCCTAGTTGCTTATAGGTCATTTTCTTGAAATCAGACCCTCTACCGCCGGTCCCGCGTACATCCACGACTACCACGAGATACCCTTTCTGTGCCAGCATTTGGTGCCAATAGTAGTGCTTGCCACTCCACCCTTTCAAGACATTCTGATGACCCGGTCCGCTGTATTGATAAACCAGCACAGGATACTGCTTTGTACTGTCCATATCAGAGGGCTGGATCATATATGCGTTGAGCAGCATGCGATCTGCTGCTTCTAGTTGGAAAAATTTCTTTTCGGTCAACCTAAATTTTTCAGCGTTGGTGCCAAGCCGTTCGTTGCTTTCGAGCACCTTGACCAATTCATTTTTTTTAGCAGACATAAGCGTGACCTCTAGCGGCTGATTCGGTGACTCATTGAAGCTGATATAGTATTTAAAATCCTTACTCAGGTCCACCTTGTTGATACCTCCCTTGGTACTCAGCTTCATTTTTCCCTTTCCGCTCAGGCTTACTTTGTAAAAATTCTTTTCCATAGGTGACCCTTCATTAGAAATGTAGTAAAGCCATCCAGATTTTCCCTTTTGCTCCAGCCCTACCATTTCCACAGCATCCCATTGACCGGAGGTCACCGGATTTTCTAGCTGACCATCCATACGATGCAGATAGTAGTGCTTTCTGCCGCTGCGTTCACTGCTATATAGAAAATGCGTCCCACTTTCAAGATAAATAAGTTCATGGGCCTCATTCACATCTAAGTAGGTCTTGGATTTATCGGAGTAGATAGACACGACCGTGCCCAGCATTGAATTGACATGCAGGATATCCAGGCGGTTTTGCAGTCGGTTGAGCTTCAAGATGGATAGCACTTTAGGGTCCTTGGTCCACTGCATTCTTGGAATGTAAAAGTCCTTGTCTTCACCCAGATCGATGTTGGTTGTCTTATTAATCTCGAGATTGTAAATTTTTATATCCACTACGGAGTTTTGCTCACCTGCCTTGGGATACTTGTATCGGTAGTCTTCCGGGTACAGTTCTCCATCATTCCACTTCTGCATATTGTATTCCCTGACCTGGCTTTCGTCAAATCGATAGTAGGCTATTTTCTCACTGTCACCCGACCAGTCAAACGCCTTAGTGAGGTACAGTTCCTCTTCATACACCCAATCAGTGCTTCCGTTGATGATTTTCCCAAACTTCCCATCTGTCGTCACAGGATACTGAACCATGTTGACCAACTTGGTGTAGTACAGGTTGTTTTTTTGTACATAGGCGATCATAGAATTGTCCGGTGAAAAGGTGGCATAGGATTCTTGTCCTTTTTCGGATAGCTTTTGAAGCTCTCTACCGTCAAATGTCAGGATATAGTAATCTGCCGTAAACGATCGGCGATAGACCATTTTTTTATTGGTCAGGAGCAAAATCCTTTTTTCATCAGCGCTAAACTCATAATCATCGATTGTCAGATTAAGGTCTTGGCCATTGACTATTACAGAATCCGGCTCCCCTGTCGTCACCTTGTAGCGAACGACCCTATTCTTCTCAAGAGCGGTGTAGTACAGTCCATCATTCATCCAGTTGAGACTAGAGACAGTCTCCTCACTGAAAATCTTCTTTGCGTAGATGTCCTCTACTGTGATCTTCTCCTGGGCTTTTACAGGTAAAAGGGAAACTAATAATAGTGTAGAAAAAAATATCCTCATGACTTGTTATTTGAGATTAATTCCAACAAATATAAGTCATTAGGAGGATGCCGATAGGCCTATTACAAGAGCGGTAAGGCACCTATTCAAAAAGGTGATTCAGGATTTCTTTAGCCTGGCGCCATTCCAATCTAGGCCCAAATTGAGATACTACCTTGGAGGAAGCAAGGCTGGCGATTTTTCCTGATTCTGCATAGCTATGTCCGTGCGTAATTCCAAAAAGAAAAGCCCCTGCAAACATATCCCCGGCTCCATTGGTATCAATTGCCTCAACTTTGTAGGACTCAATGTCGATAAAGGTGTCACCGTCAAAAATTGTAGCACCATTTTTTCCCAGGGTGATGGCAAAACGCTTGGCGATATTTTTCAATTCTTCACGAGCGGCTAGCAGATTATCTGTTTGCGTGTAGAGCATGGCCTCTTCTTCATTACAGAAAAGCAAATCCACTCCAGAGCCCACCACTTCTTCCATTTCGTTTCGGAAGTACTTGACCATACTGGGGTCAGAAAATGAGAGGGAGGTTTTGACGCCATTAGCTTCAGCTATTTCCTTGGCCTTGATCATCGCCGCACGACCACTAGGAGACGGAACAAGGTAACCCTCTGAGTATATGTATGTCGAATTTTTAATGGCTTCTTCATCTATCTCGGCTACTGAGAAATCAGAAGTAATACCCAGGAAAGTATTCATGGTACGCTCAGCGTCGGGAGTAGTCATCACCAGGCACTGACCCGTAGTTCCTTCAGGAGCCGTTTCATTGGTCAATTTGGTGTCCACACCATTCTCCTTTAAGTCTTTCAAATAGAATTGACCAAGCTGATCATTGGCCACCTTGCATGAATAGTAGCAGTCGCTGCCAAACTGGCTGGCGGCTACAACTGTATTGGCTGCTGAGCCACCGCCCTTCATCATGTTTTCGGATATATCTATGGCGCTTATGAGTTCCTTTTGGCGATCTTCTTCCACAAGGGTCATGAGGCCTTTTTCTACACTGTGATCGGTGAGGAATTTTTCGTCCACCTCGAAAACCAAATCAACGAGTGCATTGCCTATTCCATAGATATCGTACTTCTTCATAATTCGGAGCATTTTATTGGTGGGCAAAGAGAATCAAAAAAATGTATTGCACACTAGGACAAAAAGCATTTTTTTTGCGCTCTGAATTCATTTTCAGAGTATTATCATTTTATGAAACTATAGAGACGTGAGTACACAAAAGCGCACAAAAATTTCTGACATTCTGAAAGCCGGTGAGGCTAAAAAAGATGTCCTGGTCAAAGGTTGGGTAAGAACCAAAAGAGGCAACAAGAATGTGGCTTTTGTAGCGCTGAATGACGGATCTACGATTCATAATCTTCAACTCGTAGCAGACCCAGAAAAGATCAGTGAGGAGGTTTTGAAAAGAGTTACAACAGGAGCCTGTGTAAGTGCTACCGGTTCATTGGTTGAATCCCAGGGCTCAGGCCAAAGTGTTGAAATGCAGGTGGAAACGCTTGAAATTCTTGGAGACGCTGATCCCGAAAAATATCCTCTGCAGCCCAAAAAACACTCGCTGGAGTACCTTCGTGAAATTGCTTATCTACGGCCAAGAACGAGCACGTTCAGTGCTGTTTTCAGAATTAGGCATGCGCTTACTTTTGCAGTACATAAGTATTTTAATGATCGAGGCTTTTACAACATTCATACGCCCATTATCACTGCCTCTGATGCAGAAGGAGCAGGTGAAACTTTCCATGTAACTTCTCTTGATTTAGAAAACCTACCGAAGACTGAAGAGGGAACAGTCGATCACAAACAAGACTTTTTTGGCAAGGAAGCCAACCTGACTGTTTCTGGTCAGTTGGAGGGCGAACTTTTTGCTCTAGCTCTTTCTCAGATTTATACCTTCGGCCCTACTTTCAGAGCAGAAAATTCAAACACGACTCGCCATCTTGCTGAGTTTTGGATGATCGAGCCTGAGATCGCTTTTGCGGATCTAAGCGACAACATGGACTCAGCAGAAGAAATGCTGAAGTTTGTAATCCAATACGCGCTTGACAACTGTGCTGACGATCTGGATTTTCTTCACAACCGAGAGATTGAAGAAAACAAAAACAAGAAGGAGGCGGATCGTCCTGAAATGTACCTTTTGGATCGTTTGAAATTTGTGGTGGATAATGAGTTCGAAAGAGTGAGCTACACCGAGGCGGTCGATATTCTCAGAAACTCAAAACCAAATAAAAAGAAGAAGTTTCAATACTTGATCGAAGGATGGGGTGCGGATCTACAGTCTGAGCATGAGCGATATTTGGTCGAAAAGCATTTCAAAAAGCCGGTGATTCTAAGCGACTACCCAAAAGACATCAAGGCTTTCTACATGCGCCAAAATGAAGATGGTAAGACGGTTGCTGCCATGGACATTCTGTTCCCCGGCATAGGTGAAATAGTCGGTGGCTCTCAAAGAGAAGAACGCCTAGAAAAGCTGGAAACCCGAATGGACGAAATGAACGTTCCGAAAGAGGAACTTTGGTGGTATCTGAATACACGGAAGTTCGGCTCCACACCTCACAGCGGGTACGGTTTGGGCTTTGAGCGACTGATCCAATTTGTGACGGGTATGGGGAATATCAGAGACGTTATTCCTTTCCCACGAACTCCGGGCAACGCCGAATTCTAAATTTATTAATTACGGAATCTATTGAATTTCAGCATTTTGTCTTATTATTGGGTATAGTATACACCACCACCTGACGTTATCACGTCAACCAGCACAATTTTAAAGGGCATTTTGATGAAAAAGAGATTATTAACTTTTCTCCTGTTGGTTTGGTATGCAATCTTACCTGAGACTTCCTTTGGTCAAACTTTCACCCTGGCAACAGGTACAGGCACCGAACTTGGAGGGGCAAAGGATGGTGGAGCCGTTTGGGCGGATTTTGATAATGATGACGACCTGGATTTGTTGGTCAACACCAGTAACGGAACCCTTGACACTCGCCTTTTTCAAAGCGATGGGGGCTCTCCTCCGACCTTTACCGATGTAACCACTACTTTGGCAGATGGCCTTTTAGACAACACTTGTGAGCGTTCCATTATTTGGGGTGATCTAAATAACGATGGGTATCAGGACTTTATCAGAAACACCCATAGCAGACTCGAGATTTACATAAATGGAGCAACCACTACCACCCCTAATTACCGTTTTGGGGTTGGTGCAGGCATGACTCCTAACATTACATTTACCCAACTCAGTGTGGACGGCTGCTCCCAAGGAGACGGCATCAACTCGGAAGGAGTGGCACTGATTGATTATAACAATGACGGTTGGCTTGACATAGTGATAGAAAATGCAGAGTGCGGCATAGATGTCCTGGAAAACATGCAACAAGATGATGCCGCCACCATAAACACTACCTTCGGAGATGGCAACATGAATACCGAAGCAGAGGCTACCACCAACGGCTACTTCAATCATGTCTCCGTGACGGGTAATACATTGGGCTTACCTCTGACTTCCGGGAATGGCGACTATATCGCCTCTGGAGATTACAATGCTGACGGTTATGTTGACTTTATTGCCAGAAAGCCTACGGGAACCTATGACCTATGGGAAAATGACGGAGATGACACTTTTTCTGCCAATACCACTTTTTCCGATGATGCAAGCACGGCGGCCGCAAATGGAAACAAGGGGGGAGCCATTTTCTGCGATTTTGATCTGGATGGTGACCTGGACATATTTTGGTCAGATGCAGGGACTAATCAAATTTGGTTACAGCACCCAACGGGGACCTTCACTGCCTCCTCAACCGTTTCTGTACAACCAGTTTTGCCGGGTGGAGAGGATATTGATGGTTGTGCCTGTGCTGATGTAGATCAGGATGGGGATGTGGATCTCTTTTTAGGAAATGATTCAGGCAACAGCTATTTATACATCAATACAACATCCGCTCAAAATGACATAAGCAGCCTGAGTTTTACTAGAACGGACATAGCGGTCAATGCCGATGCCGAAGGCGTCAACCTAGTAGACTATGATTCAGACGGGGACTATGACATATACATAAACGTTAATGGCGCGAACAATCAGCTCTGGGAAAATGATTTTTGTGATGGGGGAGGTTGTAACTTTTTAGAGGTCTTTATTGAGGACTGTCTGGATGGAGATACTCAAACTCGACCGGTGGTTGGGGCTTCCATGGTGATAAGAGATGATATGGGAGATATAGTTTCTGCAGCGCAAAGTGGAAGCAACTCGGCGGGGCATGGTGCTCAAAACCCTCCAGCTACCATTTTTGGGCTGCCTGATATGGTCTCTGATTATACCATTGACATTACATTTCCTGAAAAGGACGGAGTGGTAGAATCTTATTCCTATGATTTCAATGCCGGGGATATTGTCGATAACCAACTAACGCTAATCGCGGTGAACAGTACAGGTAGTGGATCCTGTGAAGAAGAATCGGTTTTGCCCGTGGATTTAATATCTTTTAGAGGGTTCATTGACGGCTCTATCATCAAGTTGGAATGGACCACTGCAAACGAGCTGAACAACAGCCACTTTGAAATTGAGCGGTCAAGGGATGGAAAGAGTTTTGAAAAAATAGGAGAGGTAATAGGCAATGGTACTATTAATACCAGAAACTATTATTCTTTCTACGACAATATGAAATGGACGAAAGAAATGTATTACCGCTTGAAACAGGTGGACTATGACGGTTCCTTTGAGTATAGCTGGACAATATCCGTCCACACTTTGTTTGAGCAAGCATCTGTTACTATTTATCCCAATCCGTCAAGTGAAATAATTACTGTTAATCTGACTTCCCAAATTGATTCTGGAAAGATTCAAATAGTGGATATTAATGGCAGACTTGTAAACGAAATCACTCTAGGCAAAAACACCCGCTTAATCAATATTGATGTAAGCGGTCTATATTCAGGCATTTACTTTTTAAAAACCTCGAACAGATCCAGTCCAGTAAAGTTTGCTGTCAAGCAAGACTAGAAACTCCCCTGAAACTGTCTTAGGAATCGGACGTCATTTTCGGAGAAAAGTCGTAGATCGTTGATCTGGTATTTGAGCATGGCGATACGCTCGATCCCCATACCAAAAGCAAAGCCTGTGTATTCTTCAGGGTCAATGCCACAATTTGCCAGTACGTTAGGATCCACCATACCCGATCCCGCAATCTCTACCCAATTGGTGTATTTACAGATGTTGCAGCCCTTTCCATTACAGATGAAACAACTGATATCAATCTCGGCACTGGGCTCAGTAAAAGGGAAATAAGATGGACGGAACCTGACCTTGGTCTCCGAACCAAACATTTCCTTCACGAAGTGGTATACAGTCTGCTTTAGATCTTTGAAGCCTACGTTTTTATCCACATAGAGACCTTCAACCTGATGAAAGAAACAGTGAGCTCTGGCCGAGATTGCCTCGTTTCTGTACACTCTACCTGGCATAATCGATCGGAATGGAGGCTTTCCATGCTCCATCAATCTGATTTGGACATTGGAGGTATGTGTTCGCAATACTTTGTCCGGATTCTTCTCAATGAAGAAGGTATCTTGCATCTCCCGTGCGGGGTGATTCTCAGGGAAATTGAGCGCAGTGAAATTGTAAAAGTCATCTTCGATTTCCGGGCCATCAGAAACATTGAAACCCATTCGTTCGAAGATCTCTATGATCTTATTTCGGGTGATTGTCAGAGGGTGAATACTTCCAACTTCTCCGGGCACGTTAGGTAGTGTCAGGTCTACTTGATCGTTCGATTCTCCCAACCCTTGATCCAGCGAATCCACCAAGGACTGAAATTTGTCTTGGGCAATATTTTTGAGTTCATTCAGCGCCTGACCAAAAGCCTTCTTTTGTTCGTTGGGTACATTCTTAAACTCATCAAAAAGCTCTGAAATGACACTTTTCCGGCTGATGAATTTCATCCGGAAACCTTCAAGTTCGTCCTTAGTCTTGGCTTGTGCTTCTTTGATTAGGTTTTTATACTCTTCTACTTTCTCAAACATACAAAATTGAACTTTGCTGCGAAGTTAAATCTCAAACCGGAATTGGGCTAACAAATTGAGCTGATATAGCCTAAGAGTGACGTTGTAAAACTGTCCTAATTTGGAATCCTAGTAGGCTTTGTCTGTCTTCCAAAGGATAGAATAGATTGTAAGCAAGACAATTTTAACATCAAATACCAGACTCCAGTTTTTGACGTAGAAGCGATCTAGCTTTACCCGACTATACATATCACTAAACTTAGCAGTTTCACCTCTGAAACCTTTTGCCTGAGCCAAGCCGGTTACCCCAGGTTTTACAGCATGCCGCTGAATGAAGCGGTCAATTTTTGGTTGATATTCCAGATTGTGTTGTACTGCATGCGGTCTCGGCCCTACTACAGACATGTTGCCGAGTAATACGTTTATAAACTGAGGAAGTTCATCAATACTTGACTTTCTCAAGAAAGCACCCAATTTGGTTATGCGGCTGTCGTTCTTTTTTGCCTGGACTACTTTTTCATCCTGATGAACATACATAGATCGAAACTTCCACATAAGAAACTGATCGTTACTGCGTCCATTTCTCAACTGTCTAAAAAAAACCGGGCCTTTTGATTCCAGTTTTATAAGCATCGCAACAATTGGAAATATCCAGGACAGAAAGAAAACCATTACCAGCAGCGAGAATAGTATGTCAAATGTTCTCTTGATCACTCTATTATACATATGATCCAATGGAATAGAGCTCACATCCAAAACGGGAATATTTCCATAGCGCTGGATTTCAAGTTTTCTGTTTGTGAGCTTACTAAAATCCGATAATAGTTTGACCTTAATTAGATTGTTCTCGGCAAAATTCACAATGTTTCGGACATCTTCGTCAAACAGTTTTGGTAGACAGCAAAAAATAATATCTACTTTATTTTCCTGACAATAAGAATCAATATCCTCGATGGATCCCATTACCGCTTCTTGTGCAGAGTTGTGATCAAAGAAACCTTGAAAGGAGTAGCCAATTTGAGGGTTTTGAGCAAAATGCTTTTTTAGGCTTCTTCCAATTGGCCCAAAGCCAACGATAATAATATTTCTATAGTTGTACCCCCTGCTTCTATAAAACCTAACTAAGTAAATGAATCCAACTCTCCATGATATCACTAAGAACGAAAAAATTAGGTATGTGTAAAATAAGTGCTCTCGCGAATAGAAATACGCCCGAGTAGAAGCCCACATGGCAAATACAACCGCCAAATTAACTGTAAGTGCAAGAAGAATTTGAGAAACATAGTCAAGAATACTAGTTTCCCGTTCGGCCTTCCCTAGTTTCGTCCAAACGAAGATCAGAACCCAAGCAATGTTTAGAAACACAAACAAAAACGGATATCTATCTCCTTGGAACCAAAAGGCTTGAAATCTTATGTAATTGGCCACAAAAAAGCCAATGTTCAAGAACAGGAGATCAAAAAAAAGAAATAAAACGGGAAAATATGTCGAAAACCTTCTCCTAGCCATTGGAAAGTGAATTGATAAGCGAAGATATGAAATTAATCAATCAAAATACATTTCCCTGAGTAAGTACTCAATTGAACGATGATCATTTATCTCTCCAACTATGGAACTTATCAAAGCCTTGTCTCCCTCCAATTTTTGGATTTCATTTTTTCTTATAAACCGTTCATCCCTTGCAATTGTGATTTTGTACCCTGCTATCGATTCCATAAAATTTACAATTTCTCTAGCAGAATATGTCACACCCGTGCAAATGTTAACAGTAAGGGACTTCAAGTTACTCTCCATTAGTTTTAAGTAACATTCACAGACAAACTTAACATCATTGTATTCTCTATATGTGTCCAAGTTTCCCAGTGAAATTGAAGGCTGCTTTGTTTTAAAAGCTGAAACTATCTTGGGAATCAAAAATGAGTCCCGTTGGCCTCTGCCAGTATAATTGAAAGGCCTGGGTATTATGACATCAAGGTCTGAAAAATAGCTTTTGCATATTAGTTCAGAAACATATTTTGAGTACCCATAATGGTTCTTGGGATTTAGAATAAGATTCTCACTCAGGGTTTTGACCTTTTGGTCGCCATAAACAACAGCACTACTGGGAAGGATTACTTTTTTCGGTTTAAGGCCGCAGTTCTTTATCGCATTGAGAATATTCTCCGTCCCAATTACATTTAGCTGATAAAATAATTCTTTGTTATTTTCTCCAACAAAAGAGGCTGCCGCAAGATTAATAATGTAGCTCGGTTTAATAGCTTTTAATACCTTTCGAATGGCATCATTATCTAAAATATCAAGGTCGATAAAATCAGTACTATCATGTGTGTTTTTTAGACCGGTGCCATATACATCATATCCATTCATTTGTAAGTATGGTGACAGATGGCGACCTGTAAAACTATCTGCACCAATTACTAATACCTTCTTAGAATGATCGGCCATTGGTATTTCTTTCTATGTCCTTTTGAACCATAATGCTGGCCAATTCCTCCAAACTACACTCAGGCTGCCAATCCAACAACGATTTTGCCCTTGAGTAATCTCCAACTAATAAATCCACTTCAGCAGGCCGATAAAACCTTGGATTCACCTTAACCAGCGTCTTTCCATTCTCAGAATCAACACCTATTTCATCTCTTCCGCTACCTCTCCATTCAATATCTATGTTAATACAATTAAAAGCTATGGTTACAAAATCACGAACGGTTTCGGTTCTACCAGTAGATAGCACAAATGTATCCGGAGTGTCAATTTGAAGCATCTTATACATTCCCACTACATATTCTTTCGCATATCCCCAATCTCTTTTTGCATCTAAATTTCCTAACTCAATATGTGTCAGTTGATCCAAAGATATTTTTGCCACCGAATCGGTAATTTTGCGCGTGACGAATTCTTTTCCTCTCAATGGAGATTCATGATTAAACAAAATACCGCTTGCACCGAAAATGTCAAAGGATTCCCTATAATTGACTGTGATCCAATGACCGTACAACTTAGCTACGCCGTAGGGGCTCCTGGGATAGAATGGTGTAGTTTCTTTCTGGGGAATCTCTTGTACTTTACCAAACATTTCTGATGTTGACGCTTGGTAAAACCTTATGTTAGCGTTAACACTTCTGATACCTTCAAGTAAATTGGTTACGCCTAGTCCTGTAATCAATCCCGTGGTGGTCGGCTTGTCAAACGAAACCCCTACGAAACTTTGTGCGGCCAAATTGTATATTTCATCAAATTCATATTTAGAAATTAATCGAATTATGTTACCCATGTCGGTGAGATCCATTTCTATTAGCTCCAGATTTTCATGATTATAGATTCCAAGATCTTGGACTCTCCAGAAATTTTCAGAGCTTGTTCGACGGTAGGAGCCATACACTTTGTACTTTTCATTAAGCAGGTGCTGTGCCAGGTAAGCCCCATCTTGACCTGTAATCCCAGTAATCAATGCTTTTTTCATCTATTCTTTTTAATCTTTGTTTATTGCACTTGTTCTTCAGTTTTCCTTATAGTCATAGTATCTTGTACAAGGCCTTTCAGTTTTTCATGAAATTTATCCTCTGCAAATCTAAGCGCATTCTTTGCGATTTCAGCTTTGTCAAAGCTACACTCATAAAATGACCCAATTGCCTCAATTAGAGCTGTTTTGCTCTGTTCATTAAAGAAGATAGCTGTTTTATTTTCTACCATTGTTTCCAATACACCTCCTTTCTTATAGGCAATTACAGGGACTCCACATGCATTGCTTTCCAAAGGAGTAATTCCAAAGTCCTCCTCCTGTGGAAATATGAGAGCCTTACTGTTAGTGTACAACTCTGTAAGCCTTTCTTGGCTGATGTTCTTCAAAAATTGAATGTTCTTATTTCCAGACGCCTGCTTTTTCAATGCAGCCTCTAACGTTCCAGAACCTACAATAATCAGCACCTCATTACTCAAGTTTTTGAAAACATCTACTACAAGGTCAACCTTCTTATATGGCTCCAGTCTACTGACCACCAAAAAATATTTGCCAGGTTCCATTGTCAATTCCGATAAAGAAAAGTCAATCGGAGGGTTGAGAACGACGTGGTTCACCGTTTCTTTGTGGATGTTGAGATATGTTTTCTGACTATTCATTGAGTTGAATATGGTCAAATCAGCTCTGACGTTCATTTTTAAATCCATGGCTTTCAATAAACGTATTATTGGGTTTAATAACCATGCTGTCAGTCTGTTCTTAAAAAAATTATACGACTCGGGCCTCCATATAAGTCGAAAAACATAATGAGCATAATTTATTACTCGTGTGGTTGGTGACCTTTTGATATACTGGGCGCCATGTGCTGAGGATAAGATAACAAGGTCATAGCCACTTAGGTCAAATCTCCTAACTGCCATTATCCCTAAGGGGAAAAATAGGAGCATTAGCCATCGTTCGTCGCTCACAATAGAGTTTAAGAATGAAGTTTTAACATTGCATTTCTTAAAATACTGAAAAGTACTATCCGGTCTATAAGCGATGGTAAATATATCTGCCTCAGGATATAGTTTGTGTATACTGATAACAACACGTTCTGCACCTCCTTTTCGAAGCAATTCATCATGAACTATGGCTACTTTCATTGGGGCTAAATCTCTGGTCTTATCAGACTCTATATTTGCTAATTACCTCATTGAGTATAGACGCAGATCTTTTCCAAGAAAACCTCGTCACCTGCTCTTCACCCAAGAATTTGAGTTTATTTCTTAGCTCTTTATCATCTATCATATTTTTCAGTTTGGCCGAGATATCTCTGACATCATGAGGGTCAAAATACAACGCGGCCTCACCGCATACCTCAGGAATGCTGCTAGTATTTGATACAACCACAGGACAACCTAGTGACATAGCTTCCAATGGTGGCAAACCGAATCCTTCATAAAGCGAGGGGTACACAAAAAAAAGAGCATTACTATACTGCAAGGATAGATCTTCATCAGATAGATAGCCTGTAAATTCGATATTCTTGTTGTTCGTAATCTGCTCATGTAACTGATGATCTGCAAATACCTTACCACTTGTCCCAACAATTCTCAATTTTACATTAGTACTGAGCAGATTGAAGGCGCTAATGAGTTTTGCAAAATTTTTTCGAGGTTCCAAGGAGGAAACAGCCAGAATGTACGATTCTTTTGAATCCACCTCCTTATTCATATTATCTGCCATCAACTTATTTACACCACAGGATACGTTGACAATTTCTACGGTCTTATTCTTTAGGTAGTTAATTATATCTTTTTTTGAGTTTTCACTTATTGTAAGTACCACTTTGCTCGTGGCTAAAATTCTTGGGAACAGGAATTTATAATATCGTACAAAAGTTTGTGTAAACCATTTGGGATTTACATATACAGCCATATCCATTATAGAGCTTATTTTATTTTGATAAATCAACGGTGCTGTATTACCCAAGTTGATCAAAAGAGGCGACCCCTTAAGAAATAAGTATGCAGGAAGGAACAATTGCTCCCAAACAACCCCTCGGGATAAGCCTATACGCTTAACATTTAACTCATCCGTGTTTACTACGAGCTTTGAATTTGACGGAACCAAAAATATCACATTTGGTTGTAGCTTAATTAATTCCCTTCCTAATTCAAATGCAAAACGCTGCACCCCCGTTATTCTTTGAGTTAGAAATCGTCCATTTATATAGATTTTATTCATTTGCCCAGTATCCCGACTTTTTTTCTTAATTCAATTGCGTATTGTGATTTGAAATTCAAATTGGCAATAAAAAGAAATAGCATTACCCACATATATTCGGTACTTAGATCAGGACCAGCGACGCATTTAATTATAACAATGGCCATGAAAGGATAATAGGTAATTGGATTACCATATTTCTTGAAAACCAAATAACTTCCAAGGACAAAAGTAAAAAATGCGAGGAAACCCATTACACCAATATTCGATAAGATATATGCAATCATACTTGACGGTCGGTTACTACCTAACCCAACACCCAATCCATATGTTTGAAATAGCAAATCAATTCCGTGTCTGTCAGAAAAAAAGCGGTTATTGGCTGAATTCGATTCCAACTTATTAACGAGAGAAGAACTGAAAATCACTTCGACAAACTGATAGGTGTAGAGGAATATTATAAAAACAAAAATTGACAGAACCGAAACAAGAAGCAAAAAGACTAAATTCAACCTTCTTGTGATAATAACATTAACCAATCTGTTTATTACAAAAATTGTAATTAGAACAGCGACAGTAATTAGTCCTAAAGACGAGGTAGAAAGCAGCGCTGTAAGTATTACAAGAAATAACAATAGTGCATAACGCTTACGTTTCTCTTCAAGCCATAGAAAGTACAATCCTATAGCAAGAGCCCCACAAAAAGTACCCAATTCAGAAGGTTCCCTTAAAGAACCATTCGTCCGAAACACACTCAATATTGACTGCTCAAACTGTCCCCTATCACCAATACTATATAATATCTCATTTGGATAATATAAGCTGAAACCCTTTGCTAAAAGTTGCCAGAAAGCAAAGAACACAATTGTGAAAGCTAAAATTTTATATAGAGCCTTAACCGTGTTCGCTAATTCTCTGGTTTTGTTCAAAATTATTGCGTTTATCACAGTGCAGAGGTTCAAGATAAGATAGACACTTTGAGCAATATTACTAACGCCATATTTCAATCGATCCATGTTGCCTACTTGGCTATCTATGCCCTTACGGGGATTGAAAACTGGCAAACCTTGAAAAAACTCAGGGAAAAAAAAAGAACTGTAAACTGAATAAACAACAAAAACAAAAAGGGGAAGGACAATCCATCCAAATATGAGCTTATTTATTTCCCTTGTCCTAACACTCAACTGATAAAGTAATATCAACGGCGATAACAGACTTAAGAATGCGTACAAATTGATTGGTATGTTCTCAATAAACCCAAGTGTGGCATTGGTCAATGGAAATGCACATGAAATACATAGCAAAAAAAACCAAGCCCTAATCATACATGAGATTTCACCTTTCGATATAAATTCATTGCCTCTTCAAATCGTTGATGAGATTTAATATCTTGATTAATTTTCTCTTTTAATGTAGACTTCTCCTTATCTGGTAATGGAATTAACATTCGATATCGGCCCCCTCTGTTAGATTCTCTCATATTCGCAGTGACAGCTTTCAGGGCTTCCGCTGTTAATCCCTCATACTTAAAGGTTTTGTTATTAGCCTTATTTATCCTCTCTAATTTACCAATAACCCCGTTTTCAATATCATCGTTATCTATAATTACGACCTGATCGCAGTACCTTATCAGCCTTTGATAATAGCTAATGTAGTACTGAAATGCCAAATTCAAATTAAGGATTCCATCTACCACCATCAGGGAGGCGAGGGTCTCCAGGGGCTCCCTAATAACTATCACACAAGGAACTCCAAATTTTATTGCTCTGATAAACTGAATTTCAGCATGTACATGATGGGCAATCTTCGTATCTGGATTATAAAATTTGAAAGAGTGAAATAAAAAAGTATTACCGCTTCTCGGAAAGCCTTCCAAGCATATATCAGTATCTTTTGTTACCATTCTCTTATCAATCCCGGGAGTAGAAATTGAGAGCAGGTTGTAAAATAAGCTGGACTCTCCAAAGTAGATTTTTAGAGAAATCTTAAGTCGTTTAAGAAGTGATTTCATGGTAAAGTTTACTATAGCTTTCAATGTCGGTTGGACTATCAGCCCTGTTATTCAAAATATTAGCTCCTAAAGTTGTGAGAATTGTTGGGTCTTCAATAATTCTCTTCATAATTGAAGCGAGTTGGTTATAGTTCTTCGATTCATATACATATCCTGTTTTACCATGAAGAACTTTTTCACATGACCCTCCAGTATTGGAGGTTATAACGGGAAGAGCATGAGAATGACTTTCCACCAATACTCTAGGAAAAGGCTCGTGCCACAAGGATGATATTATTACGACATCAACATTATTATAAAAATCATCCGGATTTACTTGTCCCATATAACTTATTTGATTTCTGGCTTCAAGAAAGTGATGCTTTTCTTTCAGTTCTTCAAAGTTACCCCCAGCCACTATAAACTTAACATCAATGCCATGTTCACTATTTAAGATATTAATAGCCTCAAAAATGATATCTATTCCTTTTTCTGGGGAAATACGGCCAATAAAACCGAATGTAATTTGTCCTTCTCGTGACTCGGTCATCAATTTCTTATATGGCTCTTCAGTATAAATCACTTTTTTGATAGAATTACCAAAATAGCCATTGGCAACGTGTTTGTTTAAGATAAACTCACTAACCCCAACTACGGCATCCAGATTTTTCGTTAGTACTTTGTAGCCAGCTTTTAATATTCTACAGTCGATGCATTGAGACTCACAATTTTTATGATTTTTGTGCATGCTCACTTTCGCGCACATTGAAATATAGCTATTCACCGTGAATACCTGGGGAATTTTTGACCTTCTGATTGCCAAATAAAGACTTGAGGAAAAACTTTCTGGGTTTCTCACTTGAACAACGTCAGGCCGCTCGGTTCTAATAATGGCCCTCAACTTAAAATATGTGACAGGATTGAAGGATTCTATAATGTGCCATAGCAGCTTTTTTAATGCCGATTGACTCGAGGAATCATAACTCCAATATAGGTTGGGGTGTTTTATTCTTATTACTTTCAGACCATCTATTTCTTCAATCTTGTTGCTTCGAAAACAGGTTAGCACTACTACATCATGACCCAAAGAGCTTAAACCAACAGCTTGCTTTCTTATTGAATGCTCACCTCCACCCGTGTTGTATGGGTGATAGGAACCTGTAACTATTAATATTTTCAATATTCAGTTCTTTTTGACAAAAGAAGTTGATTCAAAGTGAATTTTGAATATAGATTATAAAAAACAAGTACGGACAAAGTGGATAAAACTATTCCCTCAACACCAAAATCCATGAATACGGAAAAGAGCCAGTTTAGAATGATATTTATTACAAAGCCTGAAATAATTACAAGAAGAAGTGACTTTAATTTTTTTAGATGGTAGTAGATTCTATAATTGAGATCCCAATACAAATAATTTGGTAAAATAATTAATGATAGCAAAAAAACATGCTCAATTCTCTTCAAATTTACCAAATCAATCGCCAAATATTCGATAAGAATAAACTTGCCAATTACTAAATACCCAAGGATTATAATTGCATACCCTATTAAAACGAGTGCAATTTGTCGTTTCAAAAACTTTGACTGTAGGACGAAAATTGCCCTTCCCTTATGGCTCCCTAACTTATCATAAAATTGACTTTTTACGTCAATTGATTGTCTAAGAATAAGCATTGTCATTAAGCCATATGAAAGTAGAGAAACGCTTCCGTTTCCTAGATAATTTGCAAACGACTTATCAGTAATATCGATCAATGTAATTATTGATAGAATGACTGCTGCCACAAGAAATTCTTTTGAGACATAAGCGAGGTGGGAATGCAAGTTATGGAAAGATATTTTTAGCGCAAATAGCTCCCTCGTACTAAATACTAAATAGCCTATCACAAGAAACTCCGCAATCATTAGTGGAAAAGAAAGCATCATAAAGGACAACTCCCGAAAATAATACCAGGAGGCACAGGTAAAGAATAAAGTAAGCAACGCGGCCAAAAAAAAACTAAACGTGAGTTTCTTATATTCATTGTGAACCCTAAGTCGAACTACATAAAAGGAGGAAACTACCTTGAGAACGGCGTAGGCTATTAGAAAAGTTAGATTGATCGTGATAACTTTTTTATCAATAATTCCTAATACAATTACCAATATTACAATTAATATTGATGCGATAGAAATCAATAGCCCAAAGTACTCATCTGTCCTATCTATTCCCTCTTTCTCGTCCTGCCTAATTTTAGGTAAAAAAATCATCTCGAAAAGGATGTTAATCATCAAGACAGCTCCAATCAAAGAAAAAGCGTAATAGAATTCATCAAGTTCTTCCGTAAAATTAAAAACAAGTAGCATTAAAAGGGATCTTCCTAAGGATAGTAGTTTAGAAGAAACCTTAGCGAGAACCTCTAATGAAAAATGGGAATTTGAAAGTAGAGCAATTAAATTCTTGATGCTAGATTGTCTTACATCCATCTCGACAAATAATAATCGAAAATGAATTTGTAGGGTTTATCAATTGTCAACCCCTCTTTTTGTATTTGACCTAATGCGATCTTATGGTTACTCAAGCCAAAATCTCTAATCAATTCAGGTAGCATATCATAAATGTTTGCAAACCTTTCTAATATATTCTCATAGGAACTAATGAAGAAAAAATCTTGAAGGCCCATAGAGTCATGAGGAAACCCTCTACTAAATGTTTGAGCATTGGATAGGTCTATGCTATTAACCGCATCATCACTTACTACCTCTTCATCCAGAATATATCCTAGCCAATCCCCTACGGAAATGTTGTTAAAATTGAGTAATGACATATGGAATGGGTTTAGCAAAACAATGTCAAATCTCGTTATAAAAACCCCGTCGTAATGGGTTCCTGAGTCAGAAACATAATTACTTAAGCATTCGACACTTTTTTTAAGACTATACCATCTTGAATAAATGTTATTCCTTCTTTGTGGATCATTTGGTAGCTTCCTTAAATTAACATCTACAAAATTTCGAATCTTATCCCTTAGACTATTTCTAGCAAAAGTTTTTGACTCCTCAAATTCAAAGTTTAACGGATCCAAAAGAGCCACAATTTCCCTTTCTGAATCATTACACCATGAGTGAAAAAAAACATCGAATTCGTATTCATCACTATTTGCCTCGATTAAGTTGTCCTTTATAGACTCAAAGCCATCCGAAAACGTTACCTGCTCTCCCTTATTCTTAAAATTTAATCCATGGGAAATACCATGAAAACACAGTGCTATCCTTTTCTTCATCTTTTTGTCACCTATCCATTAGCAATTTTTAGCAGGTATTTATCAAGGTCTTCTGGTGTTCCAATGCCGTGCATTCCTTCATAAGGAATATCAAAAATTCCAAACCCTAGTCCGTCCTTAATTCCATAGTTGTAAACAGGGCAGGTGTAGAACTCGTTATTTACTCTTTCATTTTCAACTATCATGTCTACCGCTGAGTCCACGAAGTATCGTCCTTTTGTAAACAAATATATTCCAACTGTAGCTCTATCTGATATCGCTTTTTTCTCTTGAACCTCAGAAACTATTCCATCTTTATTAACTTTCGCAAAAGACCATTTTGGGTTTAATTCATTATCCTTAAAGGTAAGTATTGAACCATCCAAATCTCGGTCAAAGCAATCTTGAACAAAATCATTAATGTCAATATCCACCAACTGATCAGAATTGGCTATCAACAAGGGTTTGTCATTGTTAATATACTTTCGTGCGAAAAGTACTGTACAAGCAGTTCCCTCAGTAAGCTTATCAATAGGAATAAAGGTAGCATTAAACTCTTCACTAATACTTTGAACAATCTGTTGCTCAGATTCCAAATGATCCTTTCTACCTATAAGAATATATTTTGCATCTGGTATGGCTAAGTTTTCTAGGACACATTTTATCATTGGCTTGCCCAAAACATCAATAAAAGGCTTTGGTTTTTTGTATCCAACGGATGAAAATCTGCTTCCCAAACCTGCCATTGGAATTACCACGTTCATCATTTTAGTATGTATTTATCGTTATTAGCGCTTGGAATCTTTACCACAACGGTGGTACAATCTTCAATTACCTTGAAATCCGTGGGTTCTCCAGGATATATTGTAACAATTTCTCCCGCACTGAATTGCCTTTCGTTCATTCTAACTTTTCCTTCCACGATCACGGTAAACTCTGTTGCTATTTTGTGAACATGTCTGGATTCAGCCTCTCCTTTTCTGTATCGCTTTACGGCAACTTCAAAACCTTTTGTTTTAAACAGCGACGGGTCAAAATCACCAATAAACCATCCACCAACCATTTCCTCTAAACTATTTCGATCCACTAGATTCAACTTTATTTAAATACTCCTTAATTTTATTTGGTGTATAAAAAGTATGATACTGATCTCTCTCTATTTCAACAGCAATAAGTTTTTTGTTCGCTAAAACCATTTCGTTAAAAGTAGGAGCAATGTAGAATACACCTTCAATACTTGCATCCTTTTTAATCATCATCATAGTGGCATTAACAAAATCGATACCTGAACGGAAATAGTAAAATCCAGCAATAGCATGATTACTAATCGGTCTTTTTTCCGTGGTTTCTAAAATTTCATTATTCGCATCAACTCGCGCATAAGACCATCGAGGGTGAACCGAATCAAAAGTTATTACTCCACCATCGTATTTTTTTAACTCAGACATCACGCGTTCCAATGAAACAGTAAATATCTGATCCATATTTGCTATTACCAACGGAGTCTCTTCGTTTATATAATCAATTGCTAGTAACGCACTACAGGCCGCCCCTCGCGTCTCTTTGTCTATCCTTATTATTGTGCAGTTGTCAGGCACCATGATTTTAAGAACGCTATCCAAATGATATTTTTTGCAGTCATGCTGATTGACTATAAAAATAACGTTGATCTCTCCTGGAATCCGATTCAAATTATTCATTACATGCTGAATCATCATTTTTCCACCAATCTCGATCAAGGGTTTAGGATATGGAAATTCATCTTCGGGAAAGAACTTTGTTGTCCCTGCCATTGGGATTAATATATTGACCTTATTAGACACTAGATAATAGATTTGATTTTATTCAAAATATTAAAATAATTGACTTCCTCTACTTCCGATACCTCCATAACATGTGCGCCGCTCTTTTTTGCTGCTTCAATGCCATTAGCATTATCCTCAACAATTAAGCACTCGCTTGGTAAAACGTTTAGTCGACTAATTGCAGTATTATATATTTCCGGATCAGGCTTGGCTCTTGACACATCTTCGTTTGAGAGAAAAAAATTCAAATATTTTAACAGACTTGCCTTTTCCATCATACTATCAACTGTTCTACGAATTGAATTCGAAGCAACTGCGAGTTGGTAACCTTCATTTTTTAGCCTTGATAACGCATATTCATGAAAGAATACTGGCTTACACTTTGCATTTACAATTTCCATTGTATAAAGTTGTTTCATTTCATTAATGAAACTATGGAGGCCTCGAGACAACCCCCTCTCGAGGGTTAACATTTCAAGTTTCTTTTTAGTTGGAAGACCATCATATGTAATTAAATGATCATAGCGACTTATCTCATAACCAAATAATGACAATGCTTGATTCAAGGCCTCATAATGCCAATCCTTAGCATCTATTAGCACCCCATCCATGTCAAAAATAATTGCCTTAATCTTATCCATTAAAATATTTTTTCGCTTCCTCCGGTTTATCCGTGCAAATCATTAGATCATTGCAGTTCAACTCACGATCAATTTCCAAATAATGTTGCCATTCCAATTCATATGGCCTACCATGAAGTTCTGGAGAGACAATACAAACCTTTTTTCCATTCTCTATATGTTTTGATATCGATCTTTTATCAATCCAGTGTTGATTGAACTCGTCCATCCATACACCAGTTGCTTTATCATAAAGCAGTGGAAAAGTTTCATACTCACTTTGTCTAGCAAAAACTTTCATGCCCTTTTTAAGGTATTGCAATGTATCAGGGATAGACATGTCGAACAGAAAGTAATTTTTCACATCATATTTAAGTAGTTGCTTGAATACCTCCGATTGCAAGCCATCTGCCTTTACATTAAGAGCAAGTGTCAAAGTACTAAATCTTGAATGAAATTCTAAAAAGTCGGAAAATAAAACACAATCTTCAGAACTCATATCGTGAGATATAACAACTTCTTGTTTAAAATCTCTTAGATCTGTTTCTGTCCCAAATCCAGACTCAAAACTTTTTAAAAACGCCTGCTTTGTATTTTTTTCACTCTCTCGAAGCCAAAAACCTCTATGTGAAATGATTTGCATAAGACTTGAATTATTTATTTTTTGAAAAATTCAATTTGTTCAAGAGTATTAATAACAAATCGTTTCAATGCGTACCAAGGTCATCAACTCGCCAATTACTGATAATTGTAAACGTATTGCACTATTTTAACACTGCTTGATCCTATTAATCCCAATATCGCTACAGCCAAAACAACCATGGAACGTTTAGGTTTACTTTTTTCTTCCGGAACTCGAACGGGCTCCAAAACAGTAAATACCGGTGTGTCTTCTTTCAGCTTTATTTTTGCCTGCTCTACCTGAGAAGCCAAGCTCTTATACACTTCAAAGGCTACATTATACTCATTTTCTATCCTCCTTACTTCTATTTGAGCCTTGGCAGATGTAACATTCTTATTTCGATCTTGAACCTTCGCAAGTCTTAGTTGTATTCTTTCAAAATCATTCTTCGCCTCCTGAAACCTTGCAACAACGAAGCTTAGATTTTCTTTAGCCTTATCTGTTTTATATTTTACTACCGATCTGGTTATCATATTTTCAACTTTTTGGGCCACTTGAGCAGCGGCATATGGGTCTGGCATCTCAACAGAGATTGTAATTAGGCCTGTTTCGTCTGAGATGCTTACTACTATTCTATCCTTGAAGTCTTCAATAATATTCCATTGTCTCTTGGATAACCTATAGAAGTCATCATCATTCGTCACAATTCCAATCTCCTGCTTATTAGCGAAAAGTTCCTTTAGCATTCCTGGCAACCCTAAAGTATACCGGCCAACCAAGTCAAACAAGGAGGGTCTGGCTACATTTTCAAAATAATTGAAAGCAGAAGAATATATCATCATCTTTTCAAAATAGACAGTATCATGCATTACATCTAACAAGAAAGGCAAGCTTTTGGCTATTTCTGGATAAAGCTGGGGAGACAGGTTATTCATACTATTATTCATGCCCCCCAGATTTACACCAGCTAAGCTTGCCAGTCCTCCAAGTTTCCCTAAGTCATTACCTGTCCCATCCGCGATCTCGGGAAGTAACTTAGAAGTGGCTCTGTACTCTACGGGGCTCGTAAAGGCTATCACCAAACCAATTATCAAGGATATCCCTACTGTTTTTAATATGAGTTGGCGTCCATCCCATACGGATTTGGTCAACTCAACCAAATCTATTTCCTTACCACTGACAATCCTGGAGTTATCCATTGTGTTACTGAGTAATTTGTTGTACAACTAAAGCCAAGGTAGCAATACTTGTTGAAAGTGCTATCCATGCCTGAACACTCATCGGTTGTTTGTCTGGTTTTTTGGGTATAACTATTTCTGTTCCTGGCTCAACCTTAGGGTATTTTTTAAAGAACAGAAAATTAGTTGTTCTTGCCGAAGAACCATTCGCGTATATTACATAGGCCTTTGCTTTCTTTGCTCTTTGATCAAAGCCACCTGCGTGTGCAACATATCTATTGAGCCCTGAGCCTTTGTCAAACCTTATGTTGCTTGGATAAAGAACTTCACCACGTACTCTAACCGTCTGAAACTCTCTGGGTACACTTAAAATATCTCCCTCCCTCATGATCATGTCATATTTGGAGCCAGGATTATCCAGAACCTCCTGCAAATCTATCCCGATAAACTCTTGCTGACGGAAAATCTGACTTTCATTTTCAAAGAGTGTATCCTTCTTGAAAATGCTGGTAAGGTCTTCTTTTCTAATTCTTGCCGCATCATTCAAATTTTCCTCATCATTACCTTGCTCCCTAAAGTACTCCGTTCTACGTATCAGTGTAGCGCCATCCGCGAAAGCAAATTGAGACAAACCACCTGCTCTTTCTAACAATGAGGATATTCTTTCTTCTTTGTTTTGCAGGGCGTATTTTCCAGGAAATTGTACCTCCCCTTCTATCTCAATCATCTCCTGCTCTTGGTAATAAGGACTTTTCCTTACCACAACCAAATCATAAGGCAATAAAGGAAAGTTGGAATCTGAGCCATTAAGTCGAAGGTCTTTGCTAATGCTGAAATTATAAATATTTGCCGAACGGTTGGCGTCTTTTGTACTATCCGGGTTAATTCTTCTAGCTACTTCTACGAAGGAACGAGCAGCAGCTTCCTTAAAGCCCCCTGCCAGATAAATCAAGTCTTCTACCGTCATGTCCTCGACATAGGCATACTCGCCGGGCCTACTCACTTGACCTTCGATTCGAAGACTATATTTTTCCCTCAAATCATAAATAGATTGAAAACGAACTATATCATTGTCTTTGAGAACCACGTTCTCTTCTCTGCTTAATATTTTTTTAGGATCGAACGCCAGACTGGTCAATGAAAAATCATCATTTTGCCTAACGATCACAGCCCTACCCATAAAGATGTCTCCTTTGAAACCATCAGAGAGTTTAAGCAGCTCAGACAGAGTCATCCCTTCTACAAATTGATATCCCCCTGGATTCATCACTGGGCCTTCGATGGTCACCCTGCCACGAAACTCATTGGTGATCATAGATACAAAAATCTCATCTCCGCTTTTAAGAGTAGCCGAGTTGAAGCTATCAACAGGTATCGATTTGATAGTCTTGAAATTGTTTTCTATCCTTCGTAAGTTAATCGTACCTCGATATGAATTCTCTGTAAAACCACCAGAATAAAGCAACAAATCATCAAACGTTTCGTCATCGAGCAATTCAAAAATTGCTGGGTTTTTGACTTCCCCATCTAGTGTCACCCTATTTTTATAAGCTCTAACAATCACCACATCCTGGTCTTGTAGGGTAACGTTTTCTCCAACGCCCCGAATTAAGAAAGCATAAGCATCCAATGTTGAGATCAATTCCCGGTTTCTAAAAATCTCCACCTTTCTTAACGTTCCTTTTTCGTTGGGGCCTCCTGCACTATACAACGCATTAAAAGCCGTTCCAAAAGAAGAAAGAGTATAGGTACCTGGTCTTTCTACTGCACCTATCACATGGATATTAATGGATCGTATTTGACCCAAAGTCACGTCCGCATAAGAACTGCGTCCAATGGTACTATAGATTCTCTTTAGTCTTGAGATCACCTTCCCTTTGGCTTTTTCAATAGTCAAGCCTGATACGTAAATCGGACCCAAGCTAGGAATCCTAATCGCCCCCTCCGGAGAAACGACCAACTGATATGTTTGCTCGGATGCACCCCATATGTCAATGATGATTTCGTCTCCTGCACCTATCACATAGTTTTTCGGAGTGGGTAAATTGAGACCAGTCTCAAATGAAAGATCTGTCTTTTTGAAAAAATCCAGTCCAAAGACCTTTAGCCCTTGAGAATCTGTAGAATCACCTGCAATCCCTTCAAACGGATCATACGCAAACTCACTTCGTCTGGAATCATCGCTGATTTCATTTGAACTCCTTAATCGGCTCATTCCAGAGCCGTCAGAGGTTTGCTCCCTTGAAGGTCGGCTTTTTATCTGCTCAATTCGTCTCTTTAACTTCTGAATTTCTGATTGGCTCATACCTCTGGACTGAGCCATCAAAATCAGCTGATCCTCTGTATATCCACTGGCCTCTACCCGCTCAATGAATTTTCTGATTTGATCGTCCGACAACTCATCTACCTTAACTTTAGAAATATCCTGAAGGCTGGGAGTGGACTGTGCGGAAATGTCCGATACTGAGAAAAGATAAAATGAAATCAGGGATAATAGAAGAGCTATCTTCTTCATGTGCGCGCTAATAAGTCTGCAATTTATAAAAAGTAAACTATTGGATATCGCCAGAGACCAGAAAATGTGGATTGAGCAAATCCTCCTTATTGTATAGCACAGTATTGTTTGTATCCTTGATACAAACCGTGCCACCAGCTTCTTCTACGATGGCGTGCGCAGCAGCTGTATCCCATTCCATAGTAGGCGCATATCTCGGATATAAATCCGCGCTACCCTCTGCCACGGCTAATAGCTTCAAAGAGCTACCCATGCTCACGATTTCAGGTTTGTTCAGTTGAGCCATAAATTTTTCAGTCTCCTCATTGAGGTGAGACCGAGAGGCCACTACTTTTATTCCTTGAGCAGATAGCTTTTTTGAATTAACATTCAATCTGGTGGTGTCATTATAGCTTTCTAAAAATGACCCTTGACCTTTTATTGAAGAATAGACTTTACCCGTCACAGGCACTTGAACCACTCCCAAAATCGGTTTATTGCCTTCGATCAATGCAATATTAACCGTGAACTCACCATTCTTTTTGATAAATTCCTTAGTACCGTCTAGCGGGTCTATCATCCAGAATCGCCTCCAGTCTTTTCTCTCAGCGAACGGAATACTATTACCTTCCTCACTCAAAATTGGCAAATCTGTTTTTTCCAATTCTGAGACAATGGCTAGATGGGAGGCTTTATCAGCCAGGGTCAATGGGGAGTCATCGGCCTTAGCCTCAATTGAAAAATCACCCGACTCATAAACTTTGAGTATTTCGATACTTGCTTTTTGAGCCGCCAGCTTGGCTACTTGTAACAGTTTTTCCAAATCCATAATCGCAGATTTTAGATGATCATCCCTGCAGCTACTGTCTCATTGGTGCCCTCGTCTACCAGGATCAAACTGCCGGTGATTCGGTTTTTACGATAAGTATCTGCCAAAAGAGGCTTGGTCGTTCTCAATTGCACCCTACAGATGTCATTCATCCTGATATCCTTGTCTTCTTCATTTCTATGAAGGGTATTGATGTCAAGCTTATATCGAATGTCTTTGATCATGGCCTTGGCATCACTCGTAGTATGACGCAATGTATACTTTGCTCGAGGTTTTGGCCCCTGGTTATTTAGCCAGCAGAGCATCACATCGATATCCTGAAGGGATTTAGGTTGGTTGTTTGATCTAACAATCATGTCTCCGCGGCCCACATCAATATCGTCTTCCAATTGAATGGAAACAGACATTGGAGCAAAAGCCTCCTCGATTTCACCCCCCAAGGTGTCTATCGATTTTATTTTCGAGGTGAACCCTGATGGGAGAACCACAACTTCGTCCCCGGGTTTAAACACGCCGCTTGCGATTCGACCCGCATAGCCTCTGTAATCATGATACTCATCATTCTTAGGGCGAATAACCGTCTGCACCGGAAATCGGCAATCGATATGATTGAAATCACTGCCGATGTGGAGGTTTTCCAAAGTGTACAACAAAGTTGCACCTTCATACCAGTCCATACTTTCACTTCTGTTCACCACATTGTCGCCATTCAGGGCGCTGATTGGAATAAACCGAACGTCATTCACGTCCAGCTTCGAAGCAAATGCTTCAAAATCTTCTTTTATTTTTTCAAAGGCGTCTTTAGAATAATCAACAAGATCCATTTTGTTCACGCATACTATTACATGTGGAATCTGCAATAGCGATGCTATAATCGCATGCCTTTGCGTTTGCTCAATC
Organism: Reichenbachiella sp.; assembly: GCA_965222305.1. Classification (GTDB taxonomy): domain Bacteria; phylum Bacteroidota; class Bacteroidia; order Cytophagales; family Cyclobacteriaceae; genus Reichenbachiella. Next base: position 3,846,129 of record OZ244943.1, on the reverse strand, counting down.
ACTCCATTTCGAGCATCGATGAGCAGCAAAGCGCAGTTGGCGGTAGAGGCGCCCGTCACCATATTCCTCGTATATTGAATATGGCCCGGAGTATCGGCAATGATGAATTTTCTTTTGGGTGTGGCAAAATAGCGATAAGCCACATCAATAGTGATTCCCTGTTCACGTTCATCCTTCAGACCGTCGGTCAACAGTGCCAGATCTGTATGATCCAATCCTTTCCGTTCACTTGATTTGGCCACCTGATCGAGCTGATCCTCAAAGATCGATTTCGAATCATATAGCAATCTACCGATCAATGTACTCTTTCCGTCATCTACACTTCCTGCTGTAGTGAACCTCAGGAGCTCCATGTTTAGGTAGCCTTTATTGTCGTGTTTTTCGATTTCTTCACTCATGTTAATTTCTTTCTTTGATCACCAATTTCTAAAAATAGCCCTGCTTTTTGCGGTCTTCCATCGACGTTTCTGAGCGCTTATCGTCTTCGCGATTTCCACGTTCGGTTTGTCTTGCTGAGGCAACTTCGTCGACAATTTTTTCTAGCGTATCAGCGTCAGACTCATCGCCTCCGGTAATTGTAATATCACCCAGGGTGCGGAATCTGATTTTTTTTGTGACCACTTCGTCATCTTCACCTATTTGAATAAACTCTGAAACCGGGAGCCAAGTACCGTTTCTTCTGATCACCTCCCTCTCATGTGCAAAGTATAGCGATGGCAATGCAATGTTCTCTGATAAAATATATTGCCAAACATCCATCTCGGTCCAATTGCTTAAAGGAAATACCCTGAAATGCTCCCCATGGTGACATTTTCCATTAAAAATATTCCACAACTCAGGCCTCTGGTTTTTGGGATCCCACTGACCAAACTCATCTCTGTGCGAAAAGAATCTTTCTTTTGCTCTTGCTTTTTCTTCATCACGACGTGCACCTCCCAGACAGGCATCAAATTGATGCTCCTCGATCGTGTCCAAAAGGGTGACGGTCTGAATTGCATTTCTATTGGCGTTCTTTCCTTTTTCCTCCGTTGCGGCTCCTTCATCAATAGATTTTTGGACAGAGCCTACAATGAGTTTCACGCCAAGTTCATCAACAAACTTGTTTCTAAATTCGATCGTCTCAGGAAAGTTGTGCCCTGTATCTACATGAACGAATGGAAACGGGATTTTAGCCGGATGAAAGGCCTTCTTCGCAAGATGTGCTACGCAAATCGAATCCTTACCACCAGAAAACAGCAATGCCGGATTTTCAAACTGAGCAAATACTTCCCTCAGCACATAGATTGCTTCAGCCTCTAATTCTTTGATATGTGTGAGATTATAATTTCCCATCTATTTTTTGATTTTTTCTTTTACCAAACTAAACATTTTTTCGACCCCTTCTTCTATGGAAATCTTGTGCGATTTTATCCACAAATCCGGAGATTCGGGAGCTTCAAATGGTGAATCGATCCCTGTGAAATTTTTTATTTGTCCTTTTCTTGCTTTCGCATAAAGACCCTTTACATCTCTTTGTTCACATATTTCCAATGGACAATCCACAAATATCTCCACATAATTTTCAGAACCAACCAAAGCCCTGATTTTATCCCGCTCTTCCTGAAACGGAGTAATAAATGCCGTTAGTACTACGGTACCTGCATCCACAAACAGTTTAGATACCTCTGCGATCCGGCGGATGTTTTCTTTCCGACTCTCGTCGGAGAAGTCCAAATCACTATTGAGTCCACTGCGGATATTGTCACCATCAAGAATGTAGGTGTTGATGTTTTCCTTAAATAGTTTTTCCTCTAAAGCACTTGCCAGGGTAGATTTTCCTGAACCCGACAGTCCAACGAACCATATCAACAAGGGCTTATAACCGAGTCTTGATATCCGGTCTTCTTGGGATATTGCGTGGCTATGTGGAATAATATTTTCGTTCATTGCATTTGTTTTTTTGAATGACGATTGTCAAGACCAAGGTTTATCCTATACCATGCTTCCTCATGACCGTAGTAAAACACCATCTTTAGGAAGAATTCAAACATGGCTATCGTTAGTCCTTTACCAATAGGATCCACTTCGTTTCTAAAGAGAATTACCACAATAATGAATGTTGTCAATGAGGCAATAATCCTCCATGAAAATGCCTTTACCACATGCCTCACCTTATGATCCCAATTGACGTTCAAATTGAACCAAAACCGTTCGTGGAGATAATAAAATAGCATCTTGAGCACCACATCAAAAAAGACGAGCAAGCCGTAGGTCGGAACCGGATCGTCCTGGTCATCCTGTACCGCCAAAGCCACTCCTAATGTTGTTGAAGTTGCGACAATTCGCCAGGTAATGGTTTTCGCTAAATGTCTGACCCTGCTGTCCATGGTGTTTTGATAAAAAGAAGATTAGTTGTGATACAAAGATTGAATTTCAAATAACGGTAGTTCAGCCTCAACAACAGCAGCATGTTGACATGTAAAAATGATAGGCATATTTAGCGAACTTGATCATTGAAAACCTTTGTACGGGTCTATTTGCGGCGCAAATGTAGCAATCTTTTGATTCTTACTAAAGAATTGAACGCTTTTTGGCTAAAGAGCCCCATCAACCGAGCTCCCTGGAAGAACCCCTTTCACATCATAAACCACCGATTTCCCTCTGATTTTAGTAAAATCAATGCTCTCAAATTCCTTGTGGGCAACCGCCAGAATGATTGCACGATAGTCCCTGCCAATCGATTCCACCAAATCTATTCCGTACTCTTCCTTTACCTCTTCCTTGTCAGCCAAAGGATCATAGGTTTCCACATTGATATGGTATTTCTTCAATTCCCCTATGATATCAATCACTCTGGTGTTTCTAACATCAGGGCAGTTTTCTTTGAAGGTAATCCCAAGCACTAAAACCTTGGAATTGACTATTTCCAATTCCCTTTGACACATTAGCTTGACGACCTCTTGAGCCACATATTTACCCATGTTGTCATTTATTCGCCTACCGGCTAAGATCACCTCTGGGGTATAACCTAAACTCTCCGCCTTATGCGTCAGATAATATGGATCCACACCGATGCAATGGCCTCCAACAAGTCCAGGGGTGAATGGGAGAAAGTTCCATTTAGTGCCGGCTGCCTCTAACACTTCACGAGTACTAATTCCTACCCGGTTAAATATCAAGGAAAGTTCATTGACAAAAGCAATGTTGATATCACGCTGGGCATTTTCTATCACTTTGGCGGCCTCAGCCACTTTGATACTAGATGCCAGGTGGGTGCCGGCCGGAATGATGGATTGATAAAACGAATCTATTTTCTGGGCAATTTCTTTGGTACTTCCGCTGGTTACTTTTAGAATTTCCTTTACTCCTCGGTTTTTGTCACCGGGATTAATTCTCTCTGGTGAATAACCACAATAAAAATCCTTATTGAAAATGAGCCCAGAAGCCTTCTCCAAGATTGGCACACAAATATCCTCGGTACAACCCGGAAAAACGGTAGACTCGTAGATGACGATATCCTCTTTCTTCATAAAGCTTCCCACCATTTCTGAAGCCTTCTCGACCAGAGTCAAATCAGGTTTCTTGTTCGTATCAACTGGTGTAGGCACAGTGATTATATAGAAGTTGGCTCCAACCAAATCCTCTTTCTC